>JBAXMA010000211.1:0-6086 GCA_037134535.1 bacterium | reverse complement strand
GTTCTCTACTACTCGTTCGACAAAAACGCCGGAGACAAGATTGCTGATGAAAGCGGCCTTGGGAATGATGGCAGGGCGCACGGTGCGAAGTGGACGCCGAAGGGGAAAGTTGGAGGCGCTTATACATTCGACGGTATGTCCGACTATATCAGTGCAACCGGTTACAAGGGTGTGTTGGGCCAAAGGCCCATGAGTATTTCTGCCTGGGCACGGTCAGATGGCTACACTCGAGGCGGACAATACATTGTTGCTTGGGGCGATGGCAGGGAAGTGGGGGGCGCCTTCTTCACCTGCTACCGGGGTGACGGCGATCACTGCATTATGGGCGCAGTGGGCGGACAGAATGTGTTTGGCGGCAATGCGCCCCAGGCTGATGGATTGTGGCACCATGTTTGTCTGTCAACTGATGGCAAGGTGGTGTCACTTTATGTCGACGGACAATTTGTGAAAGCGGAGACACCTCCTGGTGGCATGAATGTGAAAGGCAACGAAGACGTTAGCATTGGGCAGAGCTGGGGATCCAGTTCACTGAAGGGTGCAATTGACGAGGTGATGATCTACGACCGTGCCCTGTCTGAGCAGGAGGTTAAGCAGCTACACTGTTTTGGAAATATGCTCCCGGCTGGCGAAGGATCAATTGCGTTTGGTGGTGTTAACTGGATGCCGTTGCGCCACGCAGCCGAAGTGCAGGGCGACAAGCTGGTTACGCTGCCAAGGGCCCGGGCAGGTTTCAATTATGGACATGGGGGCAGCGGTCGCGGTTCCTGGCTCATGACGAACATTGGTAGTGAACAGTGGAAAGATTATAGCGTGGAATTCGAGTTCTGTATGCCGGAGATGGCGGGCGGAGCCATAATGGTGCACGTTGTCGATTTTAAAGAGAGTTGGAACGAGAACGGTTGGAGCACCTACTACATCAGTGTCGGCGCAGACGGCAGTATGGGCCTGAGTTGCATGTATAACATGTACTGCCATGTTCCATCCGGCCATGGTGATATGCGAGCTGACTGCGAGCGCCCGATCGCGACCGGGAAAGGTGTTAAGATCGATCCGAAGAACGGGAATAAGTTCCGGATTGATGTACGCGGTATCAGTATCAAAGTGTGGGTTGATGGCACGCAGATCCTGGATGCGCAGGATGAGAAGATGGGTGAGACCATTGGCGGGAAGACATTGGACCACGGTGGCGTCGGCTTCAGTTGGACACATGACTCCACTGGTTGGATCCGTAATTTCTCAGCGAAGCGGCTGGGGGAGTAATATGGAGCATATGTCTCGACTTGCCTCGATTGTCCAAACCCGACTGCGGCCTAACTGAGCTGGAGAGATGCACACAACTGCATGGTGAAGAAGATTGTTCCGGCAGTTACGTCTCTCTGCAGACGTCCGAAGGTAGTCTTGGCCTGCGGCGGGCCTCGCGCAGTCAACGCCGTGGTTGTGTCAATGAATGCGGTTGCTTTCTTCTGCAATGAGACATATTGTTTAGGCAAGAGTGAGGTAGAGTATGATGACAACAGCGACAGAATTGCATCCACAATATGTGACGGATTCTAAAGGTCAGCAGACTGCCGTGATCCTTCCAATTGAAGAGTACAACGGACTTCTGGAAGATCTCGACGATCTAGCAGCAGTTGCAGAGCGTATTGCCGAACCAACCATCCCGCATGCACAGGTCGTGAAGGAATTGAAGGAAGATGGGTACCTATCAGATTGAATGGGAACCATCGGCTTTGCGTGAATTCAAACGGCTTGATAGGAAGATCATACCTCGAATTCTAGTTACGGTCGAAAGCTTGTCCTCAAATCCATTTCCTCAAGGAGTGAAGAAACTCCACGGCGGCGAATCAACGTATCGCATTCGCATTGGCGACTATCGCGTGATTTACGAAGTTTTGTCTAATCGCCTCGTTATTGAGATTGTGCGTGTTCGCCATCGTAAAGACGTATATAGGACCTGATCCAACAACCGTTTTCTGTCTATCGCCGCAAAGTCGTGGCTCAGGCGGAAACGGAACGTTAAGTGAGAGAGGACAAGATATGGAGCTGCCAAAGTTTAACGAGACATTCATGCCGATTCTTCAGGCCCTCAGCAACGGAGAAATCGTTCATCATCGCGAACTCATCAAGCGAGTTCAGGAACAGTACTACTCGGACTTGCCCGAAGCATTGCTGCAACAGAAGACAAAAAGCGGGGAAGTTCTGATTGTAAATCGAATTGCATGGGGAAAGTCCTACCTCAAGAAGGGCGGGCTCGTTCATTACCCGAAGCGCGGCATGGTTCAGATCACCGAAGCGGGAGAGAAAGCCTGCAAACAGGGAGTAACGCTTCGCGATATGGAATCGAACCTGATGGCTTTCTACTCCGAAGAAAAGACAAAGCAGACTGACTCACCTGTTCCTGCTGAGCAATCTCCGCAGGATATGATTGATGCCGGGTTTTCTGAAATTGAGGAACAAACGAAATCTGAACTATTAGACAGGTTGCGCGAAATCGATCCGTTCTATTTTCAGAAAGTCATTCTCATTCTGTTGAAGAGAATGGGGTACGGCGACTTTACCGAGACATCCAAGTCTGGAGATGCTGGAATAGACGGAATAATTAACGAAGACAAGCTGGGGTTGGAGAAGATATATATACAGGCGAAGCGTTATACCGATAACAAGGTTCGAGAAACTGATATTCGTAACTTTATCGGCGCGATGAGTGGAGACACCACAAAAGGCGTATTTGTGACAACCAGCAGCTTTGATGAAAAGGCATTAAAGAAAGCACACGATGCGCATCATAAGATCATTCTTGTGGATGGAGAGCGTCTGGTTGACCTGATGTATCAATTCAATGTCGGGGTACAGGTCCGCAATCAGTATGACGTCAAACAAATCGATTCAGACTTTTTCGACGCCTCCTGACCAGGAGTTGCATGAGCGACCTTTCGAGAGTTTGCACCCCGGAACTAGTAGCGGATGTCGCGGATCTGGCTCGCGAGATCTGGAGGGACCACTATGTGCCCATCATTGGGCAGGCGCAGGTCGATTACATGCTGGGTCAGTTCCAAAGCGAAAGGGCCATTACGGCCCAGATCGCCGATGGATATGAATACTTCATTGTGACTCATGTCGGGAAGAACGTGGGCTATCTGGCTATTGTCCGGAATGCGGACGAACAGTCGCTTATGATCAGTAAGATATACGTGGTGAAGTCCGGGCGGGGCCATGGATTAGGGCGCAGGATGTTATCGTTTGCTGAAAATACCTGCCGTGAACACAAACTCAAGATCCTCTGGCTGACAGTCAACAAGCACAACACCGGTTCTATAGCGTGGTACACCCGGATGGGCTTTAAGAACGCCGGCTCGATTGTTCAAGACATTGGAGCCGGGTTCGCAATGGACGACTATCGAATGGAGAAGACCATCGGCCAAGGCCACATGAAAGCGACAAGTTCTTTCAGCGGGCCGATGTAGTGGGTCAGAAGCTGTGAAAGAATACAAGGGCGGCAGGGACGCCGTCCCTCCACCGGAATAGAAACTGCATTGTTCCTAGCATTTTGGAGAAGTGTCGCCGTCCCTGGCGACCTTGAATCTGGGCGAAATTCAGGCTCCTGCCGCCCAAAGCGGCAGGGAGCCCCACTCCCGTGACTGAGGCCGTACGTTTCGATACCAGCCCCGTTGCACCGAAGGAATACGGATTGCCGATACCACGACACTCTGATATGGTTAAATCATGAAATTTGAATGGGATCCACAGAAGGCGCTATCAACCAACGAAAACACGGCGTGTCATTTCAGGAAGCCGCATCCGTTCTTGGCGATCCCCTTTCGATCACGTATCACGACCCGGATCACTCTGCCACGGAACATCGGTTTGTCACTGTGGGAATGTCACAGTCCGGGCAGGTGCTTATGGTCGCACACACAGACCGGGGAGACAATATTCGGATCATCAGTGCACGAAAAACGAAACGACAGGAAAGAAGATATTATGAAGAAGGCGAATAGTAGAGAACGAGAAGATGATTTGCGTCCAGAATACGACCTGGCTAAACTCAAAGGAGGCGTGCGAGGCAAATACTCAAAGCGATTCCAGCAGGGCACAAACCTGATTCTGCTCTCCCCGGATGTGGCTCGCTATTTCCCCGATGAACATTCGGTGAATGCCGTTTTAAGGTCCATTGTCGGGATCGCTAAGGCCGAACTGAGCCACGCCCACTGACAATATGGCGAACAGCGGTATTCATGCCTTCGTGCTTCGCTCTCGGCATGCGATGTTCGCTACGGATTGGATTACATACTCCACGGTTCGCGAATCGCCCTGGAGCGCAGGCGGTTGGCCTCAGTGTCGCCGATGAATTCTTCCTTCACAGGATCCCATTTCAAGCTGCGGCCGAGGTCCAGGCAGATGTCCATGATCAGGTTGGTCGTCATTGTCCGGTGCGCAACGGTGGCGTGTGTAACTGTTGACCGGCGTGTCTTGACGCAATCCAGGAAGTTGCGCACGTGGTTCAGCGGCCGCTGCGTCCTGGCGGTATAGTCCTGCACTAGTTTCCGGTAGTCGCGGAGCAGTTCCGGCGCTGAGACCTCCGGCTTCTCGTAGCCGTCAGCGCAGGCGACCCAGCCTTCTGTGCCTTCATATCTAACGCCGCATGATCCGCGCCAGCCGTCAAGCTGCGCGACCAGCTTTACTCCGTTAGCAAACTTGATGTTCATCCCGCCGCCGATTCCTTTTTCAGGGTACTCGTACTCAACGGCAGACGTATCTGCGAGCCCGAGATCTACCTGACACTGAAGAATGGTGTGGGAACCCCACTGCGGAATACCACCGGCGAAGTCGTACTGCGTGTACCAGCCCGGTACAGGCCAGTTGTTCGTGAAAGCCTGATTATATGGTCGCCATGGGCAGGATCCGAGCCACAGATCCCAGTCCAGTTCGTCCTTTGGCGGCTCAGGCTGGGCCGGCAATACGGCATTCTTCCGCGGCCAGGCAGGAAGGTAACCGAGGTGTGCTCGTACCGTATGGATCTTGCCGAGACGACCCTGGCGCAGAAGTTCCCCGGTCGCTATGAAGTTGGATTCGCTTGTGCGTTGCGCGCCGGTCTGGAAGATGCGCCCGTAACGCTTCTCGGCACGGACAAGTGCCTGGCCCTGTGCAATTGTGAGTGCACCCGGTTTCTCGCAATAGACATCCTTGCCGGCTTGCATAGCCGCGATCGATACAGGCGCATGCCAGCGGTCTCCGGTCGCGATCAGGACAGCATCGATGTCTGTCTTTTCTGCCAGAAGTTCGCGGAAGTCGCGGTAGGCTACGCAGTCTTTGTTGCCGTATCGTTTGTTAACGTGGTTGTTTGCATTATCGCGCTGTCCCTTCTTGACGTCGCAGACCGCTACTACCTGCACGTCCGACTCTCCGAGTATCCACCCCAGATCGCCGCTGCCGCGTCCGCCGACGCCTATCACGCCCATCACTATCCGCTCGCTTGGCGCAATGGCTCCGCCTCGCCCCAGGGCCGATGCGGGGATGAAGTATGGAATTGCCAGCGCGCCGCCAGTAGCGAGCGAGCGCTTGAGGAATTGACGTCGGCTGATGGAACGGGCGGAGCTAGGTGTCATCTTGTTGTCTCCTTCATCACGATATTTCTGAACTGCACCTTCATTGGCGGACCCGGATGCATTTGCAGTGCGATTATGCCGCTGGATGCGGACTCTTTAATGTCATTGTCCGTGAATTGGCACATGAGCACATCATTGACGTAAAGAGTGATTTCTGGACCGTTGCAGGCGATCCGGTACTTGTTCCATTCACCCTTCTTGAAGTTCTTGATCAAGTCGTCCGGTTTTCCGATCTTCGTGACTTCCTTCTTACCCTCGGCAGAGATCGTTACCTTGTCGCCCCGGCCGGCGATGAGTCCGCGCTTATGGTGATACACGAAACCGACCAGGTCGCCGTTACCGGTCATATCCGCCTGATAGCCGAAGGTGTCCCATTTGGGAAGGGACTTGGACCGTATCTGAACACCGGAATTAGCGGCTTCGCTCAATTTGAACTCCAGGTTTAGTTCAAAGTTAGTTGGCTGGCCGCCGGTCCAGACC
>JBAXMA010000210.1:0-6153 GCA_037134535.1 bacterium | reverse complement strand
TATGGGGCAGCCTGTCCGCCTCTGGAGGAAACCGTCCCGGTGAGCCGCGATTACGACGATTGCACCCAATCGCAGATGCACCCAATCACAGGGGGCGCATCTGCGATCAGGTGCAGCGATGTGCCCAATCACATGCTGGGAGCTTTTCGATGCCGTGTGTGGGGTGAGGATCACAATTGTCAGGCTTGCACATCACCTGTTGCAGCCCACTCGCAGCCGCGAACGAGCGTTTTCTGGAATCCGGGATTCTCGAAGGTGATCATGCTGGCGCCCTTGTAATCACCATTGGGATCGCCGGGCCAGACATGGCCGAGGACCATGTGAAAGATCCGGCCGGCGCCGTACTGAGTGGTCACCATGACTGGCTCGCTATTTCCGGTGCCGCCACTTTCGGGGCTGGAGAAGGCTGAAGCGAGCACGTGGCAGGGCACGTTGTGCATGTGAACGAGTTTGTGGTAAAGTTCATCCCACAGCGTGAAGTCGGCGACACCGCGTGTGATGGGATGGTTGTGGTCAGCTATGCTTACGCCGAACTCGTGAAATGATCCGTGTGATGTTCCTTCCCGCCAAAGCAATCCCACCATCTTCTCATACTCGATCCATCCGGTGAAGGAATTGTCTGCAGCATGAAGGATAACCAGACCTGTGCCTCCATCCACTGCATCAGTGAAGTTGGTTTTTGCGGCCTCTGGCCATTCGGGACCATTGTAGTCGGAAAAGAGGAGGTCGAATCCGGCAAGATATTTCGCATTCTGGAGGGCGGTGCCGGGGTCAGTGGTCACAACCGCATCAAAGCGGCCGCTGTCATTCAGTAGTTTCGCGCAAAAGGGCGATGAGCGGCTGCAATCATGGTTATTGGTACCGCCCAGTATCAGTGTCTTGATCAGTGCCATGTTAAGATCCTAACTGCTGTGTGCTTGTTGCTGGCAGTGTATGGGTGAGACGTCCCTTCAGGTGTTCTGCGCTGATCGGAAGACTGTGTTCCGGTAGTGAGCCAGTTCGGCGACGGATTCGTGTATATCCGACAGGGCCAGGTGCAGCTTCTTTTTGTCAGGCGCCTGATACTTCTTGCCGTACCACCTTTTGACGAGCTGCTTGATTGTGCTCACGTCAATGCTCTGGTAGTGGAAGAAGTTATGCAATTCCGGCATATATTTGAGCAGGAAGCGCCGGTCCTGGCCGATTGAATTCCCGCAAAGCGGCGAGGATCTGATGCAGCAATGCCGGCGTACAAAGCGGAGTGTTTGCTTTTCAGCGTCACGTACATTGATGCCTTCAGTCCGGACTCGTTTGATCAGTCCGCTCTCGGTGTGAGTCCGGGTGCACCAGGCATCCATTCTCTTCAGCACCGATTCCGGCTGGCGTATGGCGAGAACCGGGCCCTCGGCGATGACGTTCAGATCATTGTCAGTGATTAGTGTGGCAATCTCGATCAGGACGTCCTTGTCTGAATCAAGGCCGGTCATCTCGCAGTCAATCCAGACCAGGTAGTCTTTGCTTAGTTTTGTGATAGTAGTTACCTTCAAGAGGAGTCTCCTTTGTGTGTTGCGACACTGTAGGCCATGCAATCGCGTAGAGCTAGAAGAAAAGGATGCGCCTATGTACTCACTCCACAGCAAGTTGCCATGTGTTCCGAAAAGCGTTTTCTTATCAACTGATTACTGTTGTTCGCCCGACGTAATAGGAGCAAGTTGTGATAGGCAAGGCTAGATCTTTCCTGTTGTTGTCTGTATCGAGTGTTTTGTTGTGTGCCGGGACGTGGTCAGCCGTGGCACAGAATACGTCAGATCTATGTGCCGCTTATGTAAACGGCGATGAACGCCTCAGAGCAGAGATTGTCAGCAATCTCGTGAGCATGGGTGACGGCGGCCTGCCGGTCCTCACAAATATACTTGCGACCGCTTCCCTGTGGCAGAGTCACAGTGAGCCGGATGATGTCAAACGTCTCGATGCGCGGGTGCGTGTTATTGATGCCATTGCCAGAATCGGCACAGTCAAGGCGCTCGACGACTTGCATACAAGAGCGGACGGTTCGGAGGTGAGAGGGCAGTCGGGATGTGACTTCGATGCCATGAGAGCCCTGGCGCATATGGGGTCCAACGGGTTGCAACGGCTTCTAAGGATCTCGCAACAGACCAGAAGCTACAGGCCTCACCGGCTTGACCTTCACCGTGAGCGTTCGTTCATTCCTTTTCCGGAGGAACAGCAACTACCGACTACTGCCGCCAACATGGCCCCATTGGCAATTGCTCTTGTGTCCGATCCTGCTGCATCTCCGGTGCTGGGTAAGTTGATAGATCAGCCCCGGATGCGTCAGGCGGCCTTTCTGGCGCTAGCGAATATAAAGAGTCCGGGCTACGAGGAGGATGCACTCCGGCTCTGGCAGCAGGAGTCATTACCCGCTGCGCTGAAATACCTGCTGGCGATTAGCCGGGAGAAGTACCTGCCTTTGCTCCAGCAGAGGTTGAAACCGCTGGATGACGAGATCTCGCGTTTGTTGCGGGACGCCGCAGACCTGAAAGCACGCGGAGCGCGCGATTTCATCAGTGATGACAGAGTCGTGCAGGTCATTTTCGAGATGGGCGGTTGTCCGGACGCCAATGCCACCCTGAGCCGATATGTAGAATCAAGGTTATGGGTGACTCACGACGAGCACATGGCGGTAAGGGGCGTTATGGCACTCGGAAAGTCCGGATCAGCAGATGCGAGGCAAACTCTTGTTCGTCTCCTCACGGATGCTTCGCCTGTCGAATACTTCAAATACAGTAACGAATCCTTGTACTGGTTTGGTTACTCCTTCTCGCGATACCATCTGGACGGATCAGGGAGTGCGGGAATAAGAATACCAATGTTCATTTTAGCGGCAGCGGCACTCCAGGAATTGGGGGATCCTTCTGTCATACCCAAACTTGAAGAAGCGGCCACGGTGCATGATCAAAGGTTCAAACCTTTCTTTGAGAGAGTGGTCACTGTGCTCCGCGGCAGGAGTCGGTAGTTTCGCGATCGAAATAGTAGACGCAGGACAAGAAGACTCTTAGAGCCTCTGTTCGGGTGGCGGGGCGATTTTGCTCACGAAGTTGCCGGAGTTGAACGAAGCATTTGATTTGTCCAGCAGGCCATGCGATTGGATGTTTGATTGCAGGGCAATCTGGCGCAGGATGCAGTTCTTGATCCATTCGAGGGCGTCCTGGGACAGTCCCTCACCAACCTTGAAGTCGCCCTGATCAGTTTCCAGCAGTACGGCGTCGCCGCCCTGACCGGACTTCCTGCCGATCCTCACTACCTCGATCAGCTCTGTTCTGATCATCTCTCCATCTGATACGCCCCATGGCAGGCGTTGCCGGATATGGATTCTGTCCCTGCCAATTCTGATCTGGTTGGACGACAGGTAAGAGTATACTGCGCCAGCAATGAAAATTACGAGGATGACGACTCCGATCAGGCCGAATATTATTGAGCAGTCCTTCATAAAGAAGCCGGCATAAATGAAGGCCAGCGGCACAATGAGCATGATGATGAAACCCAAGGGTGCCAACTTCTTCTTCACGATAGTCAGTTCCAGAACATCACCATCGGCCCTAACAGCGAGATCATGAGGTGGTGATGTGGGAGCCATGTTGACTTTCACTTTGCCTTCTTCGATCAGTTGTCGTACGGATTTGTCGAGGTCGGCGACGTCGCGCTTGATGACTGAGTTGCCGTCGGTTTCGACCGCCGGCATGTTCAGCTGCCGGCAGTAGTCCTCCCATATGGCGCGGATGTTCGCTCCGGACTTTGACTCATAGAGTTTGACCACCTTCCTTTCGTCGGTGTGCTTAAGTTCCACAATATAGAGTGTGTAGGACGGCCTGTTCTTGCCGCCTGAATGGTACTCACTCCGCCATGTGATTCCCATGAATGCAGGAAGAGACTCTGTCCACTGTTTTGTGCCGAAAAGCGTTTTCTTTATGACTGTGACCCGGTTGCGGTCGACAATAGTGGTGGTTGATCCGACAAGCATATGGATGCCGCCGAGAAACATTGCTGCGCCAATAATCGTGAAGAGGAGCATGAAGCCCATTTCCGGTTTGAATGGTCCCGAATAGACGGAGGTGATGAGTCCAATAGTTGGAATGCCACCCCATAAGAGGGAGAACAGCACCAGAAATATTCCGGTTCCTCTGGGCTGTTTATTTGTAATGGTCGCAGGGAGGGCTGAAAGGTCCACCTGCCTCGTGCAGGAATCGGTTGACGTTGTCAGAGTGAACGACATGTTGTCACGCTAGCAGTGTTTCGGTCTGTCGTCGGATTGTGCTTTCGATAGTGCTCTTGAAGAGTGAGGCGGCGAAAGGCAGTTCGCCGCATATCGCCACCTCGGACGGTTTCACTGAGATCTTTCCTGAAACAGTAAAACCCATGGCCGAGAGGCGGAACGTACCTGTGTCACCGTCCCAGTTTTCGTTTAGATCGGTGATCTGATCGGCATGCTTTGCCCTGAGATCGGCAAGCATGGTCTTGATGCGCCTCAGGGCTTCGTCTTGAGTGAGGCTGTGAGCGACTGTCATTTCAAGTGCCGGCATATTATCGCCTGATGATTGTTCGTAACATGGTCTTACCGCGATCAGCTTCCTGTCGTCAACTTTTTCGGCGCTGGCGCTGGCAGTTCAACCATGGCCTTGTCTGCGAGTTCGACTGTGACCACCGTTGCTGCCGGGTCCAGGGCGAGGCCTTCGGGAATGGATATTGTTACACCGAGCTCGCCGCCAGTGACTGTCAGCGGTTTCTTTGCCGCATCCGCGAGCAAGTAGGCCGAAGTCACCTTGGTCTTCAGTCCGGGCAGGAGCAATGCGCCGTCTTTCGGCAGGTCGAACACCATTAGATACAGGGTCTTGCCTTTCTGAGTGAGACGACCCCATTGAACGCCGTTGGGGAAGGGGGCGGGGGTGGTGGCATAGATTGCGTCGCCGTTGACCTTTGTCCACTTGCCGACTTCTGCAAGCCGGTCAAGGCTGGCCTGAGGTATCTCGCCCTCGCAGGTTGGCCCGACGTTGAGCAGGTAGTTGCCGCCTTTGCTTGCGATGTCGCATAGCATTCTCAGCATCTCGACAGATGATTTCCACCGCTGGTCGTCCTGCTTGAATCCCCAGGTTCCGTTCATAGTCATGCAGGTTTCCCAGTCACGGACTGGATTGCCAGCGCCCGGGATATGCTGCTCGGGTGTTTCGGTGTCGCCCTTGTAGCCGCCGCCGAGCCGGTTGTTCATGATAATATCGGGCTTGAGCGCCATTACTGTCTTGTGAATGCGGTCACCACGGGGTTTGTCGATTACACCACCGGGAATGTCCCACCAGATGATGGATATGTCGCCGTAGTTTGTGAGGATTTCGCGAACCTGCGGGATGACTATTTCGTCCACATACTTGTCGGAGTCCCCCTGGTGAGCAGGGTCCCAGCCGCCGCTTCCGCCGCCGGGGTGATGCCAGTCGAGGTTTTGCGAGTAATAGAATCCGAGCCTCATGCCATGTTTCTTACAGGCATCCGACAGTTCCTTGAGCGGGTCCCGCTTGAACGGTGTTGAACTGATGTTGTATGTGCTGGCCTTGGACGGAAACATGCCGAAGCCATCGTGGTGCTTGGCGGTGATAACGATGTACTTCATGCCGGCATCTTTTGCGGCAAGCACCCATTTCTCGGCATCGTACTTAACGGGATTGAACACTTCCGCCAGTTTGGCGTACTCGGCCATTGGCACCTTCGCGTTGTTCATGATCCATTCGCCATAGCCTCGAACGGACTTGTCGTTCCATTTGCCAGCGGCCTGCGAGTAAATCCCCCAGTGAATGAAAAGGCCAAAGCGTGCCTCGCGGAACCATGACATGCGCTTGTCGTGCTGTTCCTGTGTCTCGCCGCGTTCCGCGAGCACCGCAGCATCGGTGGCTCTCGCATTCATTCCGGCAGACATTGATCCCGCCATTGCAATAATCATCAATAATTTCTTCATGTATAAGGGGTCCTTTCAAGCTGCTCGAATCCACTGGCTAAGGATATAGGGAAGAGCGTTATGGAGTCAATTGAATAGGTTTTGATTCCCCGCCCGAAAATGCACGTTTCTACCTCGTGCTGTCGCGGTGCGAGCAAAAGGTGACAACTTGCGTGCGATCAAAGTTGGGATTC
>JBAXMA010000209.1:0-6181 GCA_037134535.1 bacterium | reverse complement strand
GCGCGAAGGAGTTCAGCCAAAGCGGCTATGTGTTCCGCGAAGGCACAACGCCCATCGGGCGGTGCGGCAAGTAGAAGCATGCTGGAAAGAGGGACGCCGCCATTCGGTGGACTTGGACCTTGAGTCCTTCCTGGGCGGGCCTAATGGGTCAGTTCACGGGGAGCCCATTCGTTGCCTATTTCTCTTCTCGTCTCTCAACTTCGATATCGTCTTTGAATATGTCGATGGTTGTCCATTTAAGGATGAAGTCCAGAAGTTCTTCGGGATTAAAGCCGAGACGACAACCTCCAATGATAGCCAGGGTGAGTTCAATTTGGGTGTAATAAGAGTGTAGGAAAGGTTGCTCCAATCGAGTTCATTGATCCGCAACTACGAAAGAATGAAATGGCACTCCCATGGTCTCAAACTCTTTGAATCGTCTGTTTCATTCAGTCAAAGCTAAGCTACGGATCCGGTGCGGTTACTTACCTTTGCCTGCATCCGGCTTGTCGGGCGGTTTGTTTATCGAGTCTTTTGAATAATAATAGATGCAGCTGCGATATGGCACTTCCAGGTTTGCGCCGTTTACAAACGGCTGGAGGGCAGGAGCTTTGCCTTTTCCTGTAGCGTGATTGTAGGGATCGCCCAAATCGTGCTTGTAGGTCAAAACCATCTTGCAGGATTTCCGGAAGGTAATCCTGTCTGTATCACGAGTACGTAACAGTGCCACCAGAGTGCCGTTCTTTGGCGTGGATTCGTAGCGCATGATGGCAGTGTAGAAGTCCGATTCGGGCCCGCCGAATCCCCAGGAATGCCCGTAGAAATCCTCTACTCCAAGGCTCTCGTAGGTGGGTGTCGGATCACCATCGAGATAGATTTCATGATTCCCTTCGCATGTGCCCTGTCCGCCGGCGCAGGAGGGGTGATCGCCTGTCAATTGCAGCCAGTGGGCAACAATGGCCCCTGGTGTATTAAGGTCACACAATACCAGTTCCTCATGAGGAAACTTGAATGTGCCGGACTGGTAAACCACCCGGAGATAGCCTGACCGTGACGGAATGTCTTTCGTTTCATCCCATTGAGTTTCGAAATAGCCGAAAGAATTGCCATCTGTGGGGTTCTCAATCTCGATTTTGATATGTTCACGGAAGGGTATGGGGAGGCGGAAGTTGTGTGACCCGCGAACACGTGAGAAGTAGATCGTATAATAGGGTTTCGCCTTCGCTTCTATATCACCAAGGAAATCCATCAATGGCAATTCGATTGCCGGTTTCTTTTCACCGTCGTACCAAACACGCAGGATCAACTTACTTTGGTCACAACCAACCTGGTCTGACACGTGTAACCCCGTTACTACACCCGGACCTTTTTGATCGAGGACGACCACCTTGGAGTGCGCCTTCAGTGTCTTAGCGTCAGGGTATTTATCAAGCGTCCAGGTTCCAGGAACCATGTGCGTCTTTCGATCTTCAACCGCGCTCATCTCCTGCCAGCGTTCCAATGCGTCCTGCGCGTGAATGGCCGGACGTATTCCGAAAAAGATCACACATCCAAGAAGCCAGCTATTGATAACAGTTCTCATTACTTCTTCTCTCTTGCCGAACGTTACTCATCTGGCGGCGGCTTGGCGACGACAGCATGAGCTGGTTCTGCGTTTCCTATTTGTGGTAACTACACATTTGGAGGATTGCCGGTCGCTGGGCTCGGGGGCGCTTCATTCGTTTCTGATGGAGGTCGGATACTTGGACGACGCTTCCACAAAATTGGAAATGACATCGCGAACGCTAGTATTGAGAACGTGGCACCAATGTACAGCCACACTTCGAGCTTGCCTGCGAACTTCCTGTCAATGAGAGGTGACACGAGTAGCAGAAGTCCGTATCCTGCAGCCAGTCCGCTAGGTATCAATGCGAGTCGTTTCCTAAACACCGCTAGGACGACATAGATAGCACCAAGAATGAGCAGTGGTGCCGCAAAAGTCTTGTAACCCCTTGTTATCGAGATCTCAGTGCTGACATGCATGTTCCCGGTCTCGTCGCGGCCACTGAACTGCCAGTGTTGGACTTCCCAAGGCAGCACTGACGAGACAGCAAGTAGTACCGTACATACAATTCCCGCCCATGGAATTGCACGCCTGGCTGCCTGTTGTGTTACCAATAGCCGCCAAATGAGGCCGACACTCGCAAGAAGGCTACAGAGCAGCCCGATTGCTGCACCCACGAAGATGCCGGGAAGAACCAGGTTCTTGTAATAGAACGGCTTCTGCAAGATGTCTTCTACTATGCTGGGTGCCACGCCACCGGTAACTCCCCCAATCGCGCCGAAAAGAGCGACACCCACCAATACAGTGATTGCGAGCTTTTTGAGTTCATTCGCTGCCGATTCCATGGGTCTCCTTTTCAACTATCTTATGACACCAGTTGCCTTTACAATGATGTTTGTCTCACTGCGAGCCTGTACCGCGGACAATGCAACTCTTCAATGTTTTCATTCTGTCATCTGTTGTGATGTGGCACAAGTTGCATTTGCAGGGATCCGCAACGGGGTCGTGAGCCATGGTATGCATATCTTTGCGGCGCAACCTGATACGTAATGACTTCTAAAGATGTGCATGAGATACTCGTGCCCTTTCCCGGAAGAGACTAGGGCTGAATACCCAAATGAAGTGGGGACACAGTGGTAGTCTGTCATAGATAATGACCTGGAGCTCAGCCGTTTCGGGATACTCCTGTTTAAGAGCCGGATTGTCGCTGAGAAGTGATCTTTATAGCGGCACTCTTCAGACCGTCGGCTGTAGCCTTGACGGTGAATGTACCGGATTGGTCGCGTTTGGCGCGGACAATGACCAGAGCCAGACCATTGAAAGCTTTGCGCGTGTTGGCCTGGAACGGCTCGAAACTGGTTGGATCGCCGTTGTCGACGGCCACCACTTCACCCGGACCATCAACCTCGAAGTTAATCTGGTTGTGTGAACGAGGGACCGTTAGTCCATTCTTGTCGACTATGCGTACTGTGATGAACGACAGATCAAGGCCGTCAGCACTGATTGTGGCGCGGTCGGCGGTCATGTCGAGTTTATCGGCCGGCCCGGTGGTCTTAACAACATCTGTGGCCCACTCCTTCCCGGCCTTATAGGCTACAACCTTCAGCTCGCCTGGCGAATACTTGACGTCGTCCCAGACGAGACGGTAGTCCTGCTTCGGGCGCTTGACTTTGCGGCCGAGAGATTTGCCGTTGAGAAAGAGTTCTGCCTCCCCGCCGGATGTGTAGACATGGATTGGCGTGAGCTGACCCGCGCGTTCCGGCCAGTTCCAGTGCGGGAAGATATGGGCCGTTGGCAGGTCCGGCCGCCAGTGGGCCTGATAGTTGTAGTAGCGGTCCTTCGGGAAACCGGCGAGGTCAATGATGCCGAAGTAACTGCTGCGGGGTGGGGCGCCCTTGGCGGCGTCGTACGGGGTTGGCTCGCCAAGGTAGTCAAAGCCGGTCCATACGTATTCGCCAAGCAGGTGCGGGAGGCGTTCCAGAGTGGCGAATTGTGTGTCCGGCCGGCAGCCCCAGGGCGGGAAATCAATATCGTAGGACGAAACATGCCAGTTGTCGCGGTTCTTGCCGAAAAAATACTCTCCCCGTGAGCTAAGGCAGGAAACTGTCTCGCTGCCGATCGTGGGCTTATCTTTGTAGCGCGGATCTTTATCGAACCGTTCCTGGCTGCCGAAGCCGTAGTTGACTCCCATGACGTCCACATGGACGGCAGCGCCGGAGTCGCGACCACCCTCCGGATTGTTATAGCCGTTGGAAACCGGACGCGTGGGGTCCTCTGCGCGAACTATATCGGCAAGGTGCTTCGTCAGGTCAGGCTTCAGCTGCTCAACAACCTCGTTGCCGATGGACCAGATGATCACTGACGGATGATTACGGTCACGACGAACCAGTGCCTGCAGGTCCTTCACGTGCCAGGCGTCCCAGAGCTGGTTGTAGTCGTTGTACATCTTGCCCCAGACCCAGCAGTCAAAAGCTTCATCCCATATGAGGAAGCCCATGCGATCGGCTAAGTCCAAAAGGTCCGGTGCAGGCGGGTTGTGCGAGGTCCGAATCGAGTTGCAGCCCATTGCCTTGAGGATGTCGAACTGGCGTTCGAGCGCGCGGGTGTTGACGGCCGCACCGAGTGCGCCGAGGTCGTGATGGTTGCAGACGCCGCGGATCTCGACTCGCTTGCCGTTGAGCAGGAAGCCGTCGCGGGCAGTAAACTTGATCGATCGGATTCCGAACGGTGTGTCGTATATGTCTGCCGGCTTGCCGTCAATGTTCACCACGGTTCGGGCAAGATGGCGGTTCGGCGATGCGAGGTCCCAGAGCTTAGGGCTGGCGACAATTGTCTGCTGAGTGAGTACCGCGTTGGCGCCGGCGGCTATTGTCACAGCGGTAGCTTCCGTTGTTGCGACTTTCCTGCCTGGAACACCGGCAGCGGCGAGTTCATAGATTTCGGTGTGGACTGTTGCTGCTACCGGAGAACTGCCCTGATTGTCCACGGTGATGGCGAGTTTGACAGTGGCGGCGGTATCTGTCACGTCGGGCGTGGTGACGAATGTGCCCCAGTGACCGACGTGAAGTGTGGCTGTCTTGACCAGCCAGACATGGCGGTAGATGCCGGCGCCAGGATACCAGCGGGCGTCCCATCGCTCGGTGTCGAGCCGGACCGCAATGATGTTCTGCTGCCCGAACTTGATGTGTGACGTCAGTTCCAGACGGAACGAAGCATAGCCGTAGGGCCAGGTCCCGGCGTATTGGCCGTTGCACCACACCTCGGCATAGGCCATGGCTCCATCAAAGTCGATGAAGATACGCTTGCCGGAATCATCGACAGGCAGGATGAATGACTTGCGATACCAGCCGATTGCTTTCCAGGGGAGTTTCCCGCTTGGTGCCTCGAGATCCTTCCGGAACGGTCCCTCGATGCCCCAGTCGTGAGGGACATTCAGTTTACGCCAGCCGGAATCGTCGAACTCAGGGGCTTGCGGTGAATCCGCCATCCCTGCGCCGGTCGCCTTGCCGGGTTCAGGTTTGCGTGAACCATCGGGCTGGAGACCAAATCTTGCAAACCGCCAATCTCGATCGAAGCTCTCTATAGAGCGGGTGGGAGCGGATGCTGCAAAAGCAGAGAGCGTTGCCATGGCTATGAGGATTACGAATATCCAACACCTGCCCGGATTGACATCAACACTCAATCTCCAATGTCGAAGTGTGGCAACCATGAATAAGCTGCTTACTTCTTATCTTCAAGTGTCAGCTTGATGATTGTGTCGATTTCCTGGCGGCTGGCTGCCGGTACTGAAATCGTGATCTCTTTCTCGTCCTGCTTCACATCGACGGTTCCGCCGGTCATGATTTCACTCTTCACGATCTTCCTGTCGAGTGGTGTCAACGTCAGCGTATCCTTCTCCCAGTTCATTACGTGCACGTAGACCACATTTCCTTTGTGTGTGCTGACCATTCCGTTGCCCGGCAAAAAGGGACCGCCCCGTGTGCCATAGATGCTGTCACCGTACTTTGCCAGCCAGGCACCGACCTCCTTCATCCTGTCGACCTGCCGTTTCTCGATTTCGCCAGTTGGCATGGGGCCGATATTGAGCAGCAGGTTCGCATCGGCTCCGACACAGTTCAGCAGTGTCTGAATGCACTGGGCTAGTGATTTGATGTCGTCGTTGACCCGCCATGACCATGATGTTCCAAGTGTTATGCACGTCTCCCATGGCCTGGTATTGTTGAAGGTTCCCTTCTTCTGCTCCAGGATTGTGTAGTCTCCATCTGTGCCGCAGCGGTTGTTCACAAGGATGTCCGGCTGCAACTCGCGCATGCGGCGGATCATGCTGGCGCCGCGACGACCATAGCTTTGGGGAAGATCGCCCCATATTGTGAGGACAGGACCGTATTTGGTGACCAGTTCCTCAACCTGACTATTGAGGAACTTCTCGTAGGCATCCATATCGTACAGTTTGGGATCCTTCTTGCCGCTTCGATCACCGGGCCAGGTTGGATGGTACCAGTCTGCCACCGAGTAATAGACTCCGAATGGCAGGCTCTGCTTTTTGCACGCCTCGGACAACTCCTTGACAATATCTCTCTTGAAGGGCGTGTTCATCATGTTGTGGTCGGTAAACACAACATGATGAACACGCCCTTCAAGAGAGATATTGTCAAGGAG
>JBAXMA010000208.1:0-6191 GCA_037134535.1 bacterium | reverse complement strand
CTGCAATACAACTACGATCCCACGGAACCCATGCTCAACCAGGCAGCGCGGTACTATGGGGGGCTGCTCCATGGCAATCTCGGCGTCTCAATGTATAACCCGGGCAGGACCGTGAACGATTATGTGGCATATGCATTGCCCTGGACTCTCTTTATTGCATGCACCGCGCTGACTCTGAGCTTTTTCCTTGGCATCGGGATGGGCGGGTACATGGCATGGAAAAGACACGGTTGGATCTCTGATTTCATGACATTGTTCTGCACTATCACAAGCTCTGTTCCTGTTTTCGTATTCGCTTTTCTTTTGATGCTCATTTTTGTGTTCCAGCTGGGATGGTTTCCCATGAGCGGCGCGTACGACATCATGGTTGATCCGGGATTCAATATGCCTTTCTTCCTCAGCGCTTGCTACCACGCTGTTTTGCCGATATTCACCTTCGTTCTGGTGAGCATGGGCAGCTGGGCTCTCCAGATGAAGTCCTCCGGCATTGCGGTCATTGGCGAGGACTTCATTTTTGCTGCTCATGCCCGGGGCATTCCGGAATCGATCATCCGCAGCCGTTACGTAATCAGAAATGCCATGCTCCCTGTCGTTACCACAGTGGCCATCGTTTTCTCTGGAATGATCGGTTCCGGCGCTTTCGTGGAAGGAACTTATATATACCCGGGAATGGGTAAAATTCTCGGCGAGGCAAGCGGACGGCGTGATTTCTCCGTAATGCAGGGAATTCTCCTGATCATATGCATCACGACCATTCTTGCTAACTTCCTTGTCGAACTGTTCTATTCAAAGCTTGATCCGCGGATTAAGGCTGGAGAGTGACCGAATGGACGCTGTAAAATCATTCTTTGTTTCGATCTATGGCAACAAGCGAGCATTTGCGGGGTTCCTGGTGCTGTCCGCGCTTGTTCTTATCGCTGCCATCGGTCCTCTTGTCTTTACTCTGGATACCGGAACTGATTTCGAAGGACGCTACGCGCCGCCATCTTTTCACCACTTGCTGGGCACAGACTACGTTGGTCGCGACCTCTTTATACAGCTGGTCTATGGCGCCAGGGATGTGCTCATTATCGGCATCCTAGGCGGACTGGCGACTGTCGTGCTTGGCTTCACGATAGGAGCCGTTGCAGGCTACTCCAGTCCAAGCGTTGACGGGAAGATCATGTTCGTGACAAACCTGTTTCTCACGGTTCCCAGCTTTTCGCTCATGATCATCCTCGCCGCGTTCATCAAGCTGAGCCATCCACTCATCCTGGTAGCAGTGATAGCCGGCCTGTCATGGGCATCCCTCGCTCGCTCTGTCCGTTCCCAGATCCTGTCCCTCAAGCACCGCGAGTTCATTACTGTCTGCAACGTCATGGGCTACAACCGGTTTCAGATCATCTTTTCGGAACTTCTGCCCAATCTTGTTTCTTACCTTGCGATCGCGTTTGTCGAGGCCATGCGGGGTGCAGTCAACAGCAGCTCCATGCTGATTCTCATGGGCTTCGCGCCGTTTGCGCCCACCCACTGGGGTACAATACAGAATATCGCAATATCCCAGGCGGCTGGTGCGTTCGAACCGAAAACGCTAATATACCTCTTTTCGCCGATCGTCTGCTTCACGTTACTGCAGACGGCAAGTGTGTTCTTTGCTGGCGGTCTGGATGAAGCGCTTAATCCGAGGCTGAGAAAACATTGAATAGTATAATTGACATCAAGGGACTCTGCGTTGATTTTCCGCTCAGGATCGGTACGATCCGCGCCGTTAACGGCGTTGATCTCGCCATTCCCCGCGGGAGCATTACAGCTCTTGTCGGCGAGAGTGGCAGCGGCAAGTCCACCATTGCATCAGCGATGTTGCAGCTGGTCGGTAATCCGGGCGTTATCCGGAGCGGCTCAATCATGTTCGAGAACACTGATGTCTTAAAGCTGAGTGGTGAAGCACTCCGCCAGTTCCGATGGAGAGACGTCTCCCTTGTCTTTCAGGCTGCCCAGAACTGCCTCAATCCCATTCTGACTATTGGTGATCAGATTATAGAAACCTTCCAGGCGCACGGTGACAATCGCCCTGACAAAGATCTCCTCCGCGATGCTGCCGAGTACCTGAAATACGTCCGGCTCGAGCCGGACCGCGTGCTCCGCTGCTATCCACACGAGTTGTCCGGCGGCATGAAGCAGCGTGTGATGATCGTGTTCGCCCTCCTGCTCAAACCAAAAGTACTTATCCTCGATGAGCCTACAACTGCACTGGATGTAATTACGCAGGATTACATCTTCGATATCCTTGTTAACATCCACAAGGAATTCGGTCTGACTATGCTGCTGCTGACTCATGATATTGCCATTGTTTCAAGGGTGGCCGACCGGGTCGGAGTAATGTATGCAGGCAAGCTCGTCGAAATCGCCGATGTCCTCACGATTTTCAAGCGCTCAATGCATCCCTATACGAAACAGCTCGTAGCTGCAGCACCGTCACTTATTGACAACCTTGAGGATCGCCGCACCATCACGGGCTCCCCGCCGGACCTGCTGGATCTGCCACGAGGCTGCGCTTTCGGCCCGCGATGCGAATGCCGCGACGCACGATGCGAGGAGCCGCCGCCGATGGTAGACCTTGGTAACGGTCACTATGTGCGGTGTTTCCGGGTCAGTCCAGAAAGGCGGGTGACTTGATGTCAAACGAACGCACACCCGTCCTTGAACTTAAGAATATTGACATGACCTTTGTCAAGCCGGTCGGATTACTCAAGCCACCTCTCCGTATCCAGGCGCTGAAGGATATTTCACTCAAAGTGTTTCCGGGTGAAGTGCTGGCCGTTGTAGGCGAAAGTGGCGGAGGCAAGACGACCATCGGGAATGTCCTTACCGGTATTCTACAGCCGACGTCAGGCGAGATCCTGTTTGAAGGCAGGAAGATTGTGGATATGAACCGCCAGGAGAGTCGCGAGTTCCGTCGCCAGGTTCAGATTGTACAGCAGGATGCGTATGCCGCCCTGAACCCGGTTCATACAGTCGCCTACTCGCTTTCAACTCCACTGCTCCGGCTCGGTCTGGTGTCTTCGAAGACGAAGGCTATGCAACGTGTCACCGAGCTGCTGGAACTTGTTGAACTTCGTCCCATCGGTCAGTACCTGAATAAGTACCCGCACCAGCTGTCGGGCGGCCAGCGCCAGCGGATTCTCCTTGCCCGTGCCATATCGCTCGGACCCAAGGTCATTGTAGCCGACGAACCAGTGTCGATGATCGACGTCTCCCTTCGCATATCGGCCCTGAATCTTATGCGCAAGCTCAACCGTGAGATGAACATCTCCTTTGTCTACATCACGCATGATCTGGGCACGGCGCGATATATCGGACGTGAGGGCCGGATTGTTGTTCTTTACCTCGGTACAATTGTGGAGACCGGGAGTCTTCCCGATGTCATCGGGCATCCGCGCCATCCGTATCTTCAGGCACTGTTGTCATCCGTTCCGGTCCCGGACCCAGAGATCTCCCGGCATCGGAAGAAGATCAATCTGACTGACTTGGAAATGCCGAGCATTGTCAATCCGCCACCAGGATGCCGCTTCCATACCAGGTGCCCGTTTGCCGAAAACAGGTGCAAAGATGAGGAACCAGCTCTTCGCATGGTTGGAACAAGCGAAGTAGCCTGCCACTTATCCGAGAAGGTTCCCGTATGGACGCTCGCATGAATGCGCTCCCGTCCGATTCAGGAAGGCCTGATGCCGCGGGATTATCGAGAATAGCAGACACGCTGGACCGCGAACGTCGGTTTGAGCAACTGGGTTCCGGCCTTTCAACTATCCGTATTTTTCTTCTACTCTCGGTGCAATGCTATCTCCTGCTTGGCTTTGCGCTGATCTTCGTGCGGCCGCCGTCAGGCTCATTCTATATAGCGATCATCGTGCTTGCGATCAATTCGCTCTTGTTCGCCGGAGCGCTCCTGCGCTTTTTCATTGTCAGGAAGCAAATGCTCCGCCTGACCGGCAACCCATAGTGAGGATATAGGTAAGAGTCGATTCGGTAGTAACGGAAGTGTTTATGGGAGGAATTTGATGGTCTCAAATCCCTTGCGGATCGAAGCGATGCCCGCTACATTGCACTCTGTTTTGATAAAAAGAAAGGAACTGATCCAATGAGAATTCCAATCGGTCTGGAGCTGTATTCTGTTCGCGATGATCTGGCACGGGATGCCTTCGGCACGCTGAAGGCCGTGGCGGCGATGGGTTACGAAGGCGTAGAATTCGCCGGCGGGGTCCCGCACAGCGGCAAGTTTATGCGAGCCATACTTGATGAGGTAGGACTTGTCTGCTGCGGATGGCACACTCCTTTTGAGTGGGTTCAGGACAACAAACTGGCCGATACGATCGCTTTGAACAAGGCTGTGGGCAACACGCGCCTGATCGTCCCTGGGCTCCCAATTGAGGGTAGCGATGTTCTCGGCGAATGGCGGAAGAAGGCCAAGTTCTTTAACAACCTGGCGGACAAACTGGCTTCACACAACATGGTGACCGGCTATCATAATCACACCTCTGAGTTTGAGGTGATTGACGGCAAGACTCCCTGGGACGTCTTCTTCAGCGAAACGGAAGGCCGCGTGGTAATGCAGCTCGACACCGGCAACGCCCGTCACGGTGGTGCTAACAGCTGTGACATCCTCCGTCGCTTCCCTAACCGCGCCGGCAGCGTACACTTGAAGCCCTATACTCCCGGCGCCGAAGACCCGTTCAAGGCCCCAATTGGCGAAGATGCCACCCCTTGGGCGGATGTCTTCAAGCTATGTGAAACAATTGGCGGCACCGAGTGGTACGTTGTGGAGTACGAAAGCTCAGCCTATCCGCCAATTGACGCAGTCGCACGCTGTCTCAAGGGCATGAAGGCTATGGGCAAGTAAGAGGTAACCACGGTTCGCACGGTCGTTAGGATGTGAGATGTGCTGCACCACACATCTCACACCCGATTCGTTCAGCCTTATCTCTGGCTCTTACATCCAATCCAAGAACTTTGCGCGCATCTCGAGTATGCTGGAGCACTAAATAACGACTCATCCACCGTGTAAATGGGCACTGTAGTGTCGCAGGCCGGGTTCTCCACTTGCAAACCCCGATACGCGTTTTTGAGCCTGCAAGAAAAATGCCGGGTGTGCGTTTTCGGGGTGGCATGATAATCAGGGCCACGCGTTTTGAGGCTGGCTGCTACTGACTGCTGCTTGATGCAAAAACCCATAAAGGAACACCCTCCGGAACCGACGACAATATACCTGTTCCGGAGTAATGGTGGAAGGCTGAAATGAGGCCAAAACACAAGCATCCCGCCAGAGGCCTCTCGGCAAGTCAGACGGGGAGCAGGCGAGGCTGGTCACCCGTTCGCCACGGCATGGTGACCTGACGAAGACACTCGGCCATGCCTTATCTTTCTCCAGAAGTCACCGATAGGTTCTTTGGAATGGCTGAGTGTAGATTCCACGTCCGCCATAAACTCTGATGGCCGCATGCCTTTCCGGCGCGCGACCAATCGGGCTTGTATAGCATTCTTCATCTCGACGCAGTCAAACTTCTTAGTCGTCTTCATACTATTTCCCTCGGAGACCGGATCTCTATCGGCAGGTAACCCTCCCGAAGATTCACCGCATTGAAACCACGAATCTTGTCAAAGTGTACGATATGCTTGAAGTTCCAACTGACGATCATGTCAACCCTGGCAACGGTCGCAAGCGCAACATGAAGGGCATCATTGCCTTGCGCCTTGCCGACCACCTCGTCCATTAGATAGGCGTCGCGGAGCGCAATGGTTTCCATATCAACGGCGGCAGACTCCACATATTCCAGAGGTAGCCTTGTAAGAATCTCCTGCACTGCCTTCGGAGCCAGTCTCAGCTCATCTGCCAGAAGAGTGGAGGCAACTACTACCAGTCTGCCGTTCCTCACCATATCAAACAATGCCAGACTCTCCATTTGAAACTCGCTATCGAGACAACCACCGACTACAGACGTATCTATGTATACACGTAAACGTTTCATAACCCCTGATGTTACCATACAAAGCTCCTCCGTCCATACGCTTTTTTCATCCTCACCCATCCTTCATCCTTCTCCCTTGGATGACACTTGGCGTGTGCTGCCTTCAAATCGGTGATCGTGAGCTTAGCGTAGTGCTTGAGGGTTTCCAGGGACTCATGGCCCAACAGCTCCTTGACGTGGTACATGTTG
>JBAXMA010000207.1:0-6193 GCA_037134535.1 bacterium | reverse complement strand
ACAGGGTGCCGGTAGGGGCGCCTGTCCCGTACTGCCGGGGATCCGTACCATCAAGTGTGTAGTAAGCGTTGATCGCTGAGGTCATTGTCAGCTTGAAACCGTTGGTAACAATACCGCCACGCTGATTCAGAACCGGAGGATCGACTGCTGGATAGAAGCCATAGTTCTTGTATTGCTGTAAAACTGTGGCATTTCGCGCAGGGATCTGACTGAGCCAGTTATCGCGCTGAGCCCGCCAGCCAGCCAATGTGTATCCAGAGTTTCCCCAACGAGCATTCTCACCCATGATGACAGGCTCAATTTGAGAGGCAAGATTGGTATAACGCGGGATCATCTGGTTCGTGGTGAGTGCGCCGCCATTGAAGTAGTGCTTGTAGATATGGTCGGCAAAGCGCAGTTTGAATTCCAGGTTCGCGGACATATAGGAGTATGGCAATCCGGCCCCCAGAGTGGGTCCTGCCCAGGTACCGGTCATGTTCGCCGGATTAACTTTATCTGCGCCGCCTAATGCCCAGCCTTCCGCATCCCAGATAACAAACCTGAAGCCACCGCTGTCCGCGTTGTCGCGATTCCTCAGGGCATGCCAGTTATTGTGAGGCCAATCCCAGTCGCCTGTCCACTGCCGTGGCATTAGATAGTCGATATAGTTGTCTATATCGAGGTAATTGGTGTAGCTCATATTCCTTATTCGATCTGGATTATTGCCTTGAATCTTCTGATACACCTCATTCGAAACAGACCCGGACTGACACAAGGCAATAAGTTGATTCCAGGCATTCACGTCACCATTCTTTGCGCCGTCTTGACATATGTAATCCCAGTTAGTGGTCGCACCGAAATACGTGCCAGCGAAGTTCTGATCCTGCTTCTCCGCAGCGTTATAAACTCCCCAATACAGGCCATCTACATAGAGGCTCACATAGGTTCCATGCGATCCCGGAACACCCTCTGCGAGCTGCGTGCGACGTATGCATTCGTCGAGGAAGTACATGGCTCCCCCACCGGCAGAGTATGCATCATTCCAACCGGCACGGATAACCAACGTGTCGAAACTGGTCGCGGCGGTTGGGCTCTTGAAAATATCACTATTAAGCTTCAGGTTGCCATAAAGCCTATCGAACACGAATCGGAACGAATGCTTCTTGTAGCTGCGGCCAGCGCCGCCCTGAATGCGAACGCCGCAATCAGTCTTAAAGAGCGAGATCCCATTCGTACCGACCCACTCAATGGTCGACGGCCGTTCGTATGATTCACTACCTTGCCACCCGGCGTTTACATATATGCCATAGGATGGATCGAATAAGTTCGATTTGGCCGTGATCAGGGATAGCATAGGCAGGAATTTGATGGCATTAGTCATATTGTAGAGGGGGTTGCTAACGACAGCTGGATCCATGGCATAGTAGGGCCAGCTCGGCCAGCCCGGTGGATTCGCCGGCTGTGCGAGTGCGGACGGAATGGATATATACGTGTATGCGCTTACCGGGCTCGCCTTGTAGTTTACCCTCGACGCCCTTGCGCGGAAAACAGCAGAGTTCGTAAGAGTGATCTGGCCCACGTACTGGGTACTCAGTGCAGTCGGCACTTCGGCATCGAGTGTGTAGTTGATTGTAGCGCCGGCAGTCGAACTGGTAACGCTGACCACAAAGTTCGACGTTACAAACAGCCCACTCGACGGGACAAAGACAGGATCATCGGCAATACCGACCGATCCGCCGGTATTGGTTATTCCAGGAGTCGCCGGCGAGAAATACATAAGTACGTCGCCTGGCCCCAGGCCGTACGAAACATCTGTATCCTGCGGTGGATAAGATGGAGCATATTCAGATACGATGAACTCACCCTGAACCAGACCTAGATATCCGCCTGATGCACCAAGTTTAAAATTAGTATGCAGCTGTCGACGGGGAGCAGACCGGTCCTTGCTGGACGCGAACACAACCAGGTACTTACCCGCTCCAATGTTCGTGACCGCATTATTGGTGCAAAAAGCCCATTTATGAAGATCAAGCGGATCATCGGTCAGATACCAATTGGTGAGGACTATGGTTGATACCGAACGATTATACAGCTCGATCCAGTCCTTGTATTCGCCGTCCTCATCCACAAGAGCCAGCTTGTTATCGGCCATGAACTCATTGATGACAAGACCGCTTCCGCCCTGCCCGAATGCCGGCCAGACACAGCATCCCAGCGACATCACACAAATAGCGGCCTGTTCCTTTAACCTCATGCTTTATGCTACCGCAAACAGTCCGAAAAGTAAAGTTATTCGCGGGAGAGGGTCCGGAGAATCGGCCTGAAGCCTCTTTCATAATTGGCCAGGGAAGTCAGAATGAAACGTTCAACCTTCTCATTCTGTGTCAGAAGAATACCGTCAGGAAGCGCGGACTCGTCTATCTCGGCACGCCCCATCGTACTGTGCCCGCCGGCACTGCCCAGTTCACCAAAAGCTGCCTGCGCGGTCCTGCCAGCATCCTTCTTGTGACCGTCGCAGCGAAACACGATTACCAGCTTCCGGCCGACCACCCCTGAAACAAGTGCCCAGTTGGCCTCTTTGACGCGTATAAGAAAATCCGCGACCTGCACACAAACGTCCGAAGTGGGTACGGGACCCATGTCGGAATACAGCACATTCCGTGAATGCCGCAGCTTGATGAGGGCTATATTGAAGTAGTTCAGGGTGCGAAGAGAATAAGACGAAAACTCTATACGCCGCAGCACCGTACGATTAACTTTGCCGTCTAGAAACAAGAGAGCATTCTTGTCCGTTATGGAAGAATTTTTCTGCCGATATCTGCTATCTGTCAGAATTCCGTAATATAGCGCTGTTGCCAGTCTGACGCCAACAGGTGTTTCACTTTCCTCAAGGTACGACGTAAGAATCGAAGCTGTGGCCAGACAGTGCATCCTTATGTCAGCGTACGGGACATCGAGCGGGCTCTTGACAGGATGGTGATCAATGACGATGTCGCATCTGGGCAGATCAACCCCTTTGTAAAAGTCAGGTTGTGAGTCAACGAGCGCAACAAGGTCCGCAGCATAGAGGTCATCCGAATTCAATGGCCCCACCGGAACGCGCAGGTATTTGATCATAGCCTCGTTCTCAAGCCTTCCGACTTCGCCCGTATAGGCTATGGTGGCGGTAAGTCCGTTCATGCGCATGATTTCCTTTAAGGCCCATGCGCTCGAAAGAGAATCGGGATCAGGGTTACGATAGATAAGGATCAGCGGCTTCTGCCGTCCGGACATGACCTCACGAAGCTTCTCAAGCTTCTCACCCGCCGCGCCACTCGACTTTGTATGACCGTTTTTCACGCCTTACGCTCCACTTCCTACCGTCTACGTTCCATACTCCACGGTTCTTCGTCCCTACCCACCTGCTGTAACCTGTTTGGCCTGATCAAAATACAGAAAGATTCCTTTTCGTACAATCATCACTGCGATTGCGGCAAGAAGAAGGCTTGCAACTTTTGACACGGCTTTTGCACCCGACTTACCAAGCAACCGATCGATATACGGAGCACAACTGAACACAATGCCTGCCAGTAGAATATTGATCACCACTGAAGCGCTCACAAGAACTCCACTGTGCTCATTCAGCAGCAAAATCGAGGTGGCCAGCACCGCCGGCCCCGTGATTAACGGCACACCCAATGGCACAGCGCCAAGGCTTGCCGGGTCCACAATGCGCTTGCTCTTTTCAGTTGAAAGTAAATCATTCAGTGAAATAGCAAACAACAGCAAACCGCCCGCTACCATGAAATCTGCAATGGTAATTCCCAGCAGTCTAAGCACCCATGTACCGGCTGCAATGAATAACAAGGCCACAACGGCGGCCGTAAGCACCGACTGATACACGATCCGCCTGATCTTCGCCGGCGGAATGCCACCGGTCAGACTCAGAAAGATTGGCAGGACACCAATTGCATCAACTGCCACAAAAATAGGCACAAAACAAAGCCAGAACTCTTTCATGCATGATTTACCACACCGGACACAACTCGCGATCAACTCACCAAAACTGGCAATCAAACACTGCACGACATGAAACAACCTGCACTGATCACATAAACAACAATCCGGGGACCCTCCTGTCCATTGCAGGAAGAAGGGTCCCCAGTTGCCTTAACTACTTGGTCACAGGGGCTGCCGCAGCGGGCTTCGCTGCATCAACGGACTTAGCAGCAGGAGCTGACGTCGGCTTGGATCCTGCAAACGGACATGTGCATCCGCTCATAACCGCTGCAAAAGCAACCACGAGAACAACTGCCATAACCTTCTTCATATGTCTTCTCCCCTGATAGACTCTCAATACAGGCCATTCACGTTGCCCTGCCACACGGCAAAGATGGGAAAAGCCTTACTGGCATTGAGAACGGGTGCAACAGGTACCCTGTCACCCATCAGAAAGCAAGGGGAATCGGCTTAGCGGAATGCCCTCAGTATGGGTGGGGCTCTCTGCCTCCTTATGCGCAAGGGCCGAAATTCAGGCTCCTGCCGGATAAACCGGCAGGGAGCCCCACCCTGTAGCTGAAGGAGTACGGCTTAGCGACAGTTTTCAGTAGCACCGAAGGCTCATTGGATGATAGATTCGTCGCCTCACCTTGGTTCGGGCCCGGTCGGAGGGTCACGAACTGGTGTTCAGTGATCGAGATAGCTGATGGCATCGGATAATACCTGTTCATATCACGTGGCATTCCGCCATTGGATGTGACTTGGTTTTACCAGGAGGCTGAAATGGCCGGGAAAATGGCATACATAGATTTGAAGAGTGCAGAGCGGTTCGTGGCCGACGTGTTTGTTGCCCTGGGCTCGCCACGCAAAGAAGCAGCAGTTTGTGCCGATGTCCTGATATGTTCCGACAGACGGGGCATTGATTCTCACGGTCTCAACCGTGTCAAACCGATCTATTACGACAGGATCAAGAGCGGGATCCTGAATCCTGTCACCCTGTTCGAGATTCTGAGAGAAACCCCCTCCACCGCAGTCGTAGACGGACACAATGGCATGGGACATGTAATAGGCAAGAGATGCATGCAAATGGCCATAGATAAAGCTAGGCGTGTAGGTATGGGTGCTGTTGCAGTTCGCAATTCCACTCACTTTGGCATTGCCGGCTACTACGTTCTCATGGCGGTGGATGCCGGTATGATAGGCATATCCTGTACTAACGCCAGGCCGTCAATAGCGCCTACGTTCGGTGTGGAGAACATGCTCGGGACTAACCCGCTTACCTTCGGCATGCCGACAGATGAAGCGTTTCCTTTTGTTCTGGACTGCGCAACATCAATCACTCAGCGCGGAAAGATCGAGCTTTACGATCGTATTGGGAAAAACATCCCGTCAGGCTGGGCAATCGGGCTTGACGGCAAATCACGGACCAATTCCAGCCGCATTCTCAAGGATTTGACACTGGATACAGCTGCCCTGACTCCGCTCGGCGGCCCCGGCGAGGATATGGCAGGCTATAAAGGTTACGGATACGCAACCGTTGTCGAAATCCTCTCGTCAGCTCTCCAATCAGGCAGTTTCATGAAAGCCCTGACTGGTATGGCTGACGGCAGGAAAGTTCCCATACCTATTGGCCATTTCTTTTTCGCCATGGACGTGGAAGCTTTCACTGATCTCCCGGTATTCAAGAAGAACACCGGCAACATACTAAGAGCACTGCGGGCATCAAAAAAAGCACCGGGGCATAAGAGAATCTATACCGCCGGCGAAAAAGAATATCTCGCCTCCATTGAAAGACGCAGGACAGGTATTCCGCTCCCTCCCTCTGTGCAAACTGATCTCGTGACAATGCGCGACGAACTCGGTCTTTCCCGACACCGTTTCACATTTGAGCGGTAAAAGCACAACAAGGAGCAACGCGAGTGAGTTGGACAATTGACAAATTCATGCAGTTGGCTACAGGTTATTGGCCAGCCTCTGTTATATCCGCAGCCGTGCAGCTCGGCCTGTTCGATGTACTGGAGGGCAAGGGTGCCACTGCAAGTGAAGCATCATCACGGATGGGCACCTCCCACGCTCACACAACTGAACTGCTCGATGCACTTACGGCCCTCGACGTGTTGGATAAGTGGGCGGATATCGCTCAGACTCCCACGAAGGAACACGTCTACAAGATCAAGCCGAGCGCGGCACAGTTTCTTACTCGCTCCGGTGCATGGTGCATCATTGACGCGTTGAA
>JBAXMA010000206.1:0-6194 GCA_037134535.1 bacterium | reverse complement strand
CCACGAGTCGGCCGGTGTTGATCATGGTTGTGCCGGCGCTGGCGTTGATGCCGGGGAGGACTAATGTGCCACCATTGACCGTGGTTCCGGCAGTGTAAGTGTTGTTGCCCGAGAGAGTCAGTGTGCCGGTACCAGTCTTGATGATCGGCACGCCGGCGCCGCTCAGCACGCCACTGTAGGACGTGTCCTTGTTGTTGTTGCCGATATGGATTCCACCGCTCTGAGTTGCGTTCAGAGCCCAATTCTGAGTTCCCTTCAAGCCACCCAGTATCAGGTAGTTTTCGACGATACCCCTGGTGAATCCGTTAGCTTGGTAACTGAGATCGAGTGTGCTGTACTGGAGCGAATCGAAGCGGCCAACCGTCAAACTTCCTCCTGCGAGGATGATCGTATCGCCTGTATAGCTGTTTGGATAGGGGCCAGGTGTCCCACCGCCACCTACGTAGTTTTCTGTCCAGGTGCCAGCCACATACACATTCCCGCTACCCGAAATGGGTCCCCCCCAGTTCTCGCCCGAGAATGTTCCGCCGTTGGGCCCGATCACAAGGCCGCGAGTCAACCAGTTGAAATTGCCCCCCGTGTTGACGATGAAGGTGCCGCCGTCAACGGTAAGGCTGTCGGCAACTAGACTGGCAGGGTTAGGCCCAATGGCGGTGTTGGCAGTTATGTTGAGTGTTCCACCGGCTATTACCGTTCGGCCAGTATAGGAGTTCCCGACCGTAAGGGTGAGCATACCAGGCCCGGACTTGGTTAAAGTTTCGGCTCCGGCCAGTACACAACTGATCGTCGCGTTCTGGTTGCTGACAAAAATCGTCGAACCGCTACCGGCATTGGCGAAGTTGAGCTGGTTGCCGGTCAGCGTCCAGTTGTTGTTGGTGACCAGGTCGGCGAAGAAGAGATGCCCGATCGAAAGGCTCGACATATCGTTGGTCACTGTTCGCCCGGCGGTGATGTCGGCGACAAAAGCTGCCGTGAACGTGGGGCCCTGGGCCACGCTGCCGTCGAGCCAGTTGAATACCCCTCTCCAGTAGCCGCTGGTATCGTTTGTCCAGATCCCGTTTCTCGGTCCGCCACGTATGGCAAAAGTGTAGGGATTGTTTGCTGAGTCGTCAGTCACAATGCTCACCAATCCTGTTCGCGAGATATTGAGAGGCGGTGTGACAAATACTACTGAAAAGGCGCCGGTTCCATTCGGCGCAATAGTCATCGAACTCGGCTGCGAACTGATAATGAAGTCGTTTGTGTGTCCGGAAATTGTCACCGCGGGGGCACCGGTGAACGTCAGAGGGGCTGTTCCTGCGTTTGTGACGACAAAAGTGTTTGTCACTGATGTGCCCGGAGGAACGCAGCCGAAGTCGGTACCGGAGGTCTGGTCGGGCAACGAGTTTCCGATCTCTATCAGAGAGTTGTTCGTTCCCAGGACGTTGATGATCGGACGGAGAGGCAGTGAAATCAGGACACGAGCGGTTTCATAAACGACGCTGAAGCCTGGCGGAAGTCCGTTGGTGGCTGCGAACGTTCCGCTCACTCCCCCTGTACTGGAAACTATCACGTAACTTGCGGCCAGGTACGGCGACCGGGCCAAGAGAGAAAGCGTTCCACTAAGCGTCACCTCCCCGCCGGCGACCAGTATGTCATTGCTGACACCACCCAGGTTGATTCGCAGTGTGCTTCCCGATTCCAGCATCACTTTGCCGGTATTGGTGAACGTCGCATAGGAATCCATCCCTGGCGACAGCGTGGCAGTGGATTTGTTGGTCAACGCTCCGGCCGAACTGCCGTAGAAGCCACCGAGCGTCCCTTCCTCTATGGTTAGATTCCCCGCAAATGTGTTGGTGGCGGAAATGATCAAGTTGCCGGGACCAGTCTTGACCAGGCCACCCTCTCCGCTGATCACGCCAGACAACGTCTGCGTTGTGCCTGCATTGTCAATCTGGAATGCGCCCGAACCCCCAGTGGTCATTACGAACTTCCTGTTGCAGGCATATGCAGCATTAGTGCCTTTTACCCGAAGCGTGCTGCGCAGACCATTGGTGTTGCCCATTGTTACAGGGTTCGTGCTGTTGCCTAACGAACCGGCAACGCTGATGTCATTGATCGTTGTCATCGCAAGTGTGCCAGCCTTGATCGCGGTCCCGCCGGTGTAGGTGTTTGTTCCATCAAGATGAGTTGTCCCGCTGCCTAGCTGCGCCACGCCTCCTGATCCGGAGATCACAATATTGAAGTCAACACCTTGTGCAGCGGTGTCGTTCCGGCCGAATGCTAATGTGGCGTTATTGACTATGGGGCTGTTCGGATTGATCGATCCCGTAGAAGTATTGTTGCCGAGTTGAAGCGTGCCGGCGCTGATGGTGGTCATGCCTGTGTAGGTGTTGGTCCCACAAAGTGCCAGCGTTCCAAGGCCGAGTTTGATAAGAGGAGCTACAGTTCCATTCAGGCCCGTGTTGCTGGTGTCTATTAGTCCAAAGAAGTTGATGTTCTGACCGTTGGAATCAAACTGCATTGGTCTTGAACTGTTGACGACATTGTTGAAGAACGATGTTGCACTGTTGCTGGAAAACTGAAGTGTTCCGGCGTTTATTGTTGTCGCTCCCGTGGGGAAAGGATCGCGGGGATAGTACCCGGTATAGTCGAAGACAACGGGTCCAAAGGTAATATTGCCTCCGCCAGCAAGCGCCCCGGTGCTATTCAAGAGCAGGATGCCAGTCTCAACGAATGTGGGCCCCGTATATGTGTTGTTTCCGCCCAGTGTAAGTATCGTGCCTGCACCGAGCTTCTTCAGACCAATGGAATTGGTTCCACCGTTAGTGTCCGGAATACCGTTCCCGCTGTAGGTGTAGGCCGCGTTGAAGCCGATGAATGATCCTGCACTGAAGCCGCCTTCGGCGCCGCCGAGGTGGCCGCTATTCAAGAGGGTGTCGATGTCGCCTCCAGGTGTTCCGCTGAAAGTTGACTGGAACGCAAGCGTTGCGCCGGTAGCAACAGTGATGTTGCTGCCGGTCCAGTGAGTGAAGTCAGTCGCTCCACCGTAGTATGACTTATCCTTGAGCACGAGGACGCCGCTCGCGGAAGCCAGCGTACCGGTGAAGCCTGATGAGAATGATGTGACCAGGAGTTGTTGATCTGGAAAGTAATTGCTCTGGGTGAGACTCGTAACGTTGGAACCAATCAGGGCAATAGTCGCCGTGGCCAGGCCATAGCCCTTGCCGGTCAGCGTTCCAGCCATGTTCACCGTGCCCAGACTGTTGCCGCCGTTGATGTTCCTGGTCGTGAAGGATAGGTCTGAATTGCCTGTGACGGACCCGCTCACAGTCAGTCCACCCTGATAGCTGCATATGTCGTTGTTGGCGATCACAGTTGACACGCCAGAGCCGGCTGAAAGCGCAATGTTGGGACTGAAACCGACAGCGGAGTTTCCACCTCCGGTAACTGCATTGTTTAGAAGTCCACCGGCACCCAGATTGACTGTTCCATTTCCTCCGATGCTGAGGTTGCCAAAGCCCCTGCCATTGAACGTAATGCTGCTTGCTGAGACGGTCGTGTTGATGGTCACAGAGTACTGATTGTGGGAATAGCCCAATGTCGCGCTTGGGTAGCCAAAATTGGCATCGTCGGAGCCACTTGTGCTGGAAGTGCCGGGCGTATCTGAAAAGGTGCCGGTTGGATCCGTGCTCCAGAAACTATCCGTACCCCATATTCCCGCAGTGGTGCCCCACCCGGGAGTCGTTCCGTTGGTATCCCAGTACAGGACGGACCCGAGTGACGGTCCGGCAAGGCAGGCTAGGAGTATGGAGAGAGAGAAGATTGAAAAGTGAAAAGTGAAGATTGGAGAGACGGCAGATTTTAGGAACGGCACCGCGGAGGCGCGAACAGCGTGCAGTACGGAACGCGCTGTCTCTACGTCCTTTGCGTCTTCGCGGTGAATCTGTTTTCGGTTCATCGTCCGTAGTCCATGGTCTTACTGTGACCCATACTGTCCTTCGCTATGTTAGCCGTTGTTGTAACCATTGTCGAAGCTCAAATCAGGTCCGATAACGTCCATATTCATGGCCTATTTATCTCAGTTTCATATTAATATGGGAATGGACAGGATGTTTCAATTATATGGACCATGATGCTTGTGATGAGACCGCAGGGAGGGTATTCTCCAAGGCATGAGTGAGCGCAAACTCGGGCGAATACTAAAGCAGGCACAGGTGCCAGTTTCCGAGGTGCCGAGAATAGTGTCGCTTGACTTGAAATCCTATGCGGTTGTTCACCTAATGCTCTCTTTCACGGACCAAGATGTCTGGCGAGCTCATCCGTCGTTGAAGAGTTTCTGTGTTTTTTATGCCGGATGGTATGTCAAAGCGCAGGGGCATTCATGGCGTCGCAACAATACGCATGAGGGTATCTACATCTATTGCACGGAGGGAAAAGGGTTCTACCGGTGTGAAGGGAAGGAATTCCAGGTAGGGCCAGGCGATCTGCTTTATTGTGCGCCGTTCACGGATCATACCTATGGTGCCGATGACAGGGATCCGTGGACCATCTACTGGATTCACGTGGTCGGTTCCGAGATTGCCATGTATAGTTCCCTGCTGGGCTTTACCAATGACCGGTCCGTGATCCATGTGGGGAACCGTCCGCGCGCAGTTTCTATGTTTGAAACGGTGTTCCAATTCTTGAAACCGCCGCTCGGCGAGGCCCAGATGGCGTTGCTTGGCGCCGCGGGCCGTCTTCTGCTTGCTTCAATGGCTGTGGAAGACGGAAAACCTGCCTCCTGCGAAACCATTGCGGTAGGAATTCAGCGGGTCATGGAATCCATGGAAACGAAAGTCGATGCGCAGGCGAGCATTGATGATTGGGTCAAGCTTTTCGGCGGATCACGATCGCACTTTCAGCGGCAGTTCAAGCGCGTGACAGGTAAGACCCCGTATGATTACTTTCTGCACCTGAAGATTCATAAGGCTTGTAGTTACCTTGTCGGTTCGTCTCTGAGGGTAGGGGAGATAGCGTTCAGACTCGGATTTGCGGACCCACTCTATTTCTCGCGACTATTTCACCGTTTTACAGGTCACAGTGCCCGTGACTACCGCCGTTACGCACACGTCGACAAGATCCTGGTTCAGAGGGAGTGAGGCGCGGCAGATTCTATTCCTCGTCGTAATCGTCGTCGTCCTTCGTCCTCGTCCTCGAAAAAGGGTGTTATGAAACGAGGACGACAACGATTATCATACCGAACGCCCCGACAGAGCGGGGCGGCTACAGTATCGTTGTGCTGTAGCCACGGCGCTCCGTCGCCGTGCCGGGAGCCAAAGAAATGAAACCGCGGATTACCTCACACTTTGCTCAGTGGATTCCAGACCCGTTCGAAGCCAAGGTCGGCGAAGTCGCGAATGTTTGCGGTGGCGAGAGCTGTAATGCCGTGATGGCGCAACGTTAGCGCAAGGCGAACGTCGAATATGCGCCGATAGGCAAAACCAGTCTGTGCGGCAATCCGCCAGAGTTCGTTCATGATTTCGCCTTCAGTTGGAACATCGACAATTCGCCAACTGGGGTTTGCTCTGAATCGCGAGATCAGAGCTGCCGCATCTCCGGCATTCAGCGGCGGGCGACTGATGGTGGGGTTCCGCAGCAGCACGTAAAGCTCCATTAATACCTGCTCGGCAATGGCAAACGACTGGTCTCTGCCGTGCTCCTGTAGGAATGTACGGGCGGTTACATTGAGAGGGTTGTCGGCATCACATGCCGCGAACAGAATGTTTGTGTCACATGATATCATAGTCACTTCGTTCTGATGCGCCGTTTTCGTGGCTGAGAGGGATACACGACCGTTTTTTCTGCAACCCGGCGCCCGGTAAGATGAATGTCGGAGCGCCACTCTGGCGACGCAAACGGATCAGAGCCACCCAGCGATCTTGCCTTAGGCAAGGTCCATTCATCGGCGGTGAGATCGCCAACGCTTATGGCAATCATATACTCGAGGCCTCTGCGAACCAGTTCGGCCAACGAGATTTCCCGACGCGCAGCGACCTTCTTTGCGCTCGCGTACAACTCTCCCGGAATCTGCACCTGTGTTCTTACCATGCATCAAATATACATCATGTAGAATTGATGTCAATGAACTTTAGTTACGCGCCGACAGATCCGTCAGACCCGCCCCGACAGAGCGGGGCGGCTACAGAGATCGTTGTGCTGTAGCCACGGCGCTC
>JBAXMA010000205.1:0-6217 GCA_037134535.1 bacterium | reverse complement strand
TAGTGTCCCACAGGCAGAAGCCATCGTGGTGTTTGGTCACAAGAACCAGGTACTTCATGCCTGAAGCCTTTGCTATGGACACCCATTCTGCGGCATTGAAATTTGTCGGGTTGAAGTCCTTGTAGAGATTGTCATAGATTTCGGTGGGTACCTGCTTTCCGCGTGACCAACCGATCTCCGCGCCCTTCAGGGCAATAGGGCCCCAGTGTATAAACAGACCAAACCGTAAGTCCTGCCAGCGCAGGATCGCAGCCGGGTTGGCCTTGGGGTAGTCTTCGGCTACGAGCGCCTGACTCGACAGTCCGATGGCGGCAATAAACGCGAGTGCTATCTTCATTGGCCGTGAGTTTTTATACATAGACATTGCTCTCCTTATTTGTTCTTCGGTACTTCTGCCGTAATATCCCTGCCCGTAAGGGCCTTGAATACTGTAGCAGCCATGAGTTTGTGGCCGTCATTGTTCGGATGCACAAGATCCTGGCGTGCGAAACCATTCCTGCCATCGAGAGATTCGTAGAGATCGATCGTATAACACTTTGTATCCTTCGCGATCGTCCTGATCAGTGGAATTATTTCATTTTTCATGACATCGCCGCTCATTGACCACTTGTTAGCTCCTACAGGCGGCGGCAGGCAGCAGTAGACATTGACGTTGGAATTCGCATTGCGGAGTTCCTTGATCATTGTCTTGTAGTCGGCCTCGAACTCGGCCTTTTTGCTCCAGTTGCCGGGCTTGCTGTCATTGGTGCCGAGGGCGATGGTTGCGACATCGGGTTTGATTTCCAGTGCCTTGGCGTACGGGGCCAGCTTGTGGTATGGCTTGTCGCCATTCCGCAGCAGTGTGGCACCGGTTACGCCGAGGTTGGTAACATCCCACTTGCCGCCGAGGGCGTTCTTGATCAATGCCGCATAACACACCGTTCTGTCGGCGCCAACGCCTTTGGTGATGCTGTCGCCGATGCAGACCATGCGTATGGTGCCTTTGAACGCTGCAGTATCGACAGGCTTTGAATCATCTGCTCCGTGCACCATGCCGTTGAGACCGATGCATACAATTACCACTGTCAAGCTGGTCAGCTTATTTCGCATCGTCTATACCCGTTTCTGAGTGTTGAGTGCAGCCTGATTCTACATCTTTGGCGCTTCTGCCGGCATATCTTTGCCGGTAAGGGCCCTGACAATCGTGGCGGCCAGGAGTTTGTGACCTTCGCCGTTCGGGTGCACCTGGTCTCTGCCGGAGAAACCATTCTTACCCTCTAGAGACTCATAGAGATCGATGGTATAGCACTTCGTCTCCTTGGCGAGTTTCCTGATCATCGGTATTATCTCGTTCTTGATGACATCGCCGCTGATTGACCATTTATTCCCGCCTGCCGGGGGCGGGAGGCAGCAGTAGATGATGACCTTGGCATTGGCCTTCCTCAGCTCAGCAATCATTGCCTTGTAGTCGGCTTCGAACTCGGCCTTTTTGTTCCAGTTGCCGGGTTTGCTGTCGTTGGTACCCAGAGCGATGGTGACTACGTCCGGCTTCATCGCAATGGCCTGCGCGAACTGGCCCAGTTTATTGAAGGCCTTATCGCCGTTTCTGAGCATTGTTGAGCCGCTGACACCGAGGTTCTTCACGTCCCACCTGGAGCCCAAGGCATTTTGGACCATTGAAGGATAGGGACCACAAGTTATGCTGTCTCCTATGCACGCGACACGTATGGCATTGGTCCCTTTGAAGGCCGCCACATTGACGGGCATGGACTCGCCCGCGCCGTACGCCACGTTCAGAAGATTCAGACACAGTACTGCCGCAGCTATCTGGAACATACTTCTTCGCATCGTGTTCTCCATAAGTGAATATCAAATGTTGCTGTCAGGGTGAGAACAATGACCCACGTTTGACGGTAAGGCAAGAGAATGATTGGCTAAAATGATAGGCTGGTATTGTACTGGAACATGGCATACTATGCCCTTTCATGATTCCTCAAAACAGGATCCAGAACAGTGGCGCAGTCAAAGGGCTTATCGTCGGGGCCTATGGTCGCCAATTTGAAGTCCGGCTCGCAGATGAGCAGGCTGGTCGTATGGTCCTGATGTGTTCCACTCGCGGCAAGAAGGGACAGTACGTCTGCGGTGATGAGGTTGAGGTGACTGTCTCCGGCGATACTCAAGGCGTCATCGAGTCGCTGCTGCCACGGCGCAGTATTTTTCATCGTGTGGATGCCTTCAAGGAGAAATTGATCGCCGCCAATGTCACGCAGGTTGTGATTGTTGTGGCCACTGAGCCCGGTTTCAGTGACGAATTGATAATGCGCTGCCTTTGTGCGGTTGAATCTCAGGGCCTCACCGGATTGATTGTTCTGAACAAGTGCGATCTGACAAGCCACCTGCAGACCGGGCGTGATTTGCTGGCTCCATTTGCACGCTTGGGTCACCTGGTTCTCGAGATGAACGCGAGAAGTGGCGATCTGGATGGACTGCGCAGACATTTGGCCGGTCACATCTCATTGCTGATCGGACAGTCCGGCATGGGCAAGACTACACTGCTCAATGTCCTGGTGCCTGGAACCGCAACCAGAACAGGTATTCTGTCGGATGCGCTCAACAGCGGCAAGCACACTACTACGCATGCGCGTTTATATGACCTGCCCGGTGGCGGGTCCCTGATTGACAGCCCCGGTTTACAGGCTTTTGGCCTCACACAGTTGTCGAGCGGAGAGCTCGAGGACGGCTTTAGAGAATTGCGACCCTTTCGGGGAAAGTGCCGGTTTCGTGACTGTCATCATGACCGCGAACCTGATTGTGCTTTCCGCGCTGCCGTCGCGTCCGGTGAGATAGACGCCAGGCGTTTCAAGGTGTTTCAGGAGCTTCTCGCGGACCACCTCAAGAAACCGCAATACTGAAGCATAGTGCATGTTGCCAATTTGACATTGCAATACGGCGCAGATCGCGCTACTAGATTTGTCCATGAAAACAAACCATATCTGCAGTTCAGCCGTGTTCTTAACCATATGCCTGCTTTCAACGTCGTCATTTGCAGCCGATGAAGTGAAGGCGCAAACTGCCGGTAAGCGTGAGGCGTTGTTCGATGGCAAGGCGCTTGACGCATGGGATGTACTGAAGTGCGAGGCTGTCATTGATAACGGCGAGATTCTGATCAAGGCCGGCGACGGGCTGGTGCAGACAAAGAAGAAGTATGCTGATTTCGTAATTGAATTCGAGTGGAAGTCACTGAAGGACGATAAGTGGGATAGCGGCGTTTACTTCCGTTATGATTCGGTCCCGGCAAACAATCCGTGGCCTGCTCGATACCAGGCCAACCTGCGGAAAGGCGATGAGGGCAATGTCGCCGGGGTGACCGGTGCAAAGAGCGAGGGCCTGTTCAAGAACGGCGAATGGAATTCCTTCAAGCTCACGGTACACGGCACGACCGCTGAAATGGAAATCAATGGCAAGCCTGCATGGAAAGGCGAAGGCATCAAGGGCCCGAAAGAGGGATTCATCGCATTGCAGGCCGAAGTGCCCAATGGCGGTCAGAATCGCTTTCGCAACATCTATGTGACCGAACTGAAGTAAGGACCGGGCTTGAAAAGACGTGATTTCCTTAAGTCGGCGGGTGCGGCAGTGACGATGCTGGTGGCAGCGCGAGTCTCATCCGGTGGCCAGAAGACTATGCCTCGAAAACCAAATCTGCTCTTCGTGTTTGCTGATCAACTTCGCTACCAGTCGCTTGGTTACGCCGGTGACAGCAAGGCGAAGACGCCAAACATAGACCGCCTTGCCTCACAGGGGGTCAATTTCAAGAATACAGTCTCAGTCACGCCTGTGTGTGCTCCGTTCCGGGCATCACTTCTCACCGGAAAATACACGACAAGCACCGGCATGGCCATTAACGAGATGCGAATTAACCCGAATCAGCGATGCTTCGGTCATGTGCTGACGGAGAATGGCTATGCAAGCGGCTATATAGGGAAATGGCATCTCTGGGCAAATGAGGCCGGCAACCATGGCAGTGCTAAGAATGGTTTTGTCCCGCCTGGCAAGAACCGGCTCGGATTTGATGGCTACTGGGCTGCGCACAACTTCAATCATGACTATAACCACGGCTATTACTTTGAAGATACATTTGAAAAGAAGATGATCAAAGGGTACGAGCCTGATGTCCAAACCGATATGGCCATCAATTTCATCAATAAGGCCACCGGTAGTGACAAGCCCTTCAGTCTGTTCTTGTCTATTGGAACTCCTCACGATCCACTGATAGCAGGCAATGTCCCTGAAGAGTATGTGAAACGTTTTGACGGTGTAAAATTCGAACTTCCTGCAAGCTGGCAGGATATGCCGGACTCTTACATGGACAGGGAAGGTAACCCGAAGCGATGGCTCTCATTCTGGAAGGGCGCTATCACAGAGCAGATGCGATACTACTATGCGATGATAAGCAATCTGGACGACAATATAGGCAGGCTGATGGCCGCACTGGAAAAGGCGGGCGTGGCTGATAATACCATTGTTGTTTTTACCTCCGACCATGGCGAAATGTTCGGGGCGCACGGGCGCGTATACAAGCTCATCTTCTATGATGAGGCGGCGCGGATTCCGTGTCTCGTACGCTGGCCCGGGAAGATTCCAGCCGGTCAGGTGTCTGATGCCTGTGTGAATACGCCAGACATGATGCCTACACTGCTGGGTCTGATGGGACTGCCGATTCCGGGAGAGGTTGAAGGCATGGATCTGAGTCATCTTGCACAGGGGCGACCGGGACCTGAGCCGGAGGCCGCTTACATGCAGGGGATTGGACACACCTACCTGTGGGAGAACGGATTTGAGTGGCGCGCCATGCGTGACAAGCAGTTTACATTCGCCGTGTACAGGCGTGATGGCAAGGAGCTGCTTTTTGACAATGTCAACGATCCCGCCCAGCTTCATGACTTGATTGACGACCCGAAACATGCGGCTACTGTTGCCCGCTGCCGGAAAGCATTGAAAGCCAGGATGAATTCTCTGCACGATACGTTTGAGACCTGAACCTGGTATCGCGATCATTGGACTGATAAGAACCGCTGCATCGTTGCCAGCGCAAATGGACCATTCGAGACGCAGCGGTGACAAAGAATCGCGCTGTCGCCGGCTACCAGATTGTTATCACCTCATTGGGGTGGCCGACCGCGGCCCAGGCGCATATAGAAACGTCCTCCGATCAGTGCCGGATCATCCTGGTATCCTAATGCCTTGAAGTTCATACGATTTGTTGCATCAGGATAAACCATTCGTGTGTGCGCTGGCTGGTCCATTCCCTCTGCTTTCTGGTGACATCTCCGGCAATTCACGGCCTCAACGGCGTGGCAGTCTGTGCAACCGAGGGCCTGCCTGGCTGGCGGAACTGTATGGTGAAGACCGGAATACATTTCAGTCTTTATAAAGCCTACTTTGCCGGAGAAAGGCAGTCCCATGTCCTTCATACCGCCGGCGATGGCATTCGTCCAATTGAAATCCTGCCAGTAGCCGTCCCATAGTCGTGGGGCAACAAGGGTCTTTCTTTCGGCATCATACGGAAGCACTCCTTTGTGAATCTTGAACGGGTAGATGCGTGCCTGGGGACTCTGTCGCTCACCAATCGGTGAACTGAGGCTCACTGTTGCAGCAGTGGGAATCTTGTCTCCGACCATCCTTATCTCACGTGTGCCGTCAAACCACCGGTATTCCGGAACAACGTTCTTGCCCCACGCAAGAGCACCGAACTTTTTGTCATAGGCCGGCAAGCCCATCGTATTACTTATGACTTGCTGGTCCCTGCCTGCCTGTGAAAAATCAGTGGCCATAAGGGTGGGGTACTCGCGGGCGAACTGCGGAATATGACAGGCGTAGCAGGACAATGACCGTACGTGGTCGTCGAGGTGGCGGCTGAGGAAGCCGGTAATGCCATGGGGAGTCGAACCATGACAGTCTTCGCATGCAGTCCTGCCTTCGACAACAGGCGTGGCAAATGACAAACCGGCTACCTGGTGCTTTGACACCTTGTGGCAATCCTGGCAGCGCATGTCGACCATTCCCATGTGCACATCGAGTTCAGCGGTGGGCTTCGCCAGAGATGGCTCCAGATCGCCATGTTTGAAATTAGGGCCTCCGCCAGTGTAGAAGTGGCACCCTCCACACTGTACACGACCTGCGCGACCAACTACCGCGCCGCCCATAATTGATAAATTCGTATGGACCACATCCTGGTCTC
>JBAXMA010000204.1:0-6230 GCA_037134535.1 bacterium | reverse complement strand
CTATTCGGGAGGCTGACAGGACATAGTGATAATGAATAGAGTTTATTTTCTTTGCGTCCTGTTGCTGGCGGCTTCGACGCTGGACACAGTTGCGGCATCGGCCGATACGGCGGCAACCTTCTCGAGCGTGTCTGAGGAGGCTATCGCGGATATTCGCAGTGGCACGACGGGCTTCACCAGAATGCTGCTCGTTCAACGCCAGTTGCAAAACCCAACCCATGTCTATACCTATCACCAGGAGGATCTCAAGCCGGGTGGTGGGCTTTGGAATTGCGACTTCAGCGGACAGGAACCGAACTACAATAGAATCATCGATAGCCCAGACGGCGTAATCCTGGACGCCAACCTTCACTATGACGGTAAGACGATTCTTTTCAGCTGGAAGAAGACAATGCAGGCGTACTTTCAGCTCTACACTGTTGATGTTGATGGGAAGAACCTGAAGAAGATCACAGACCACGAATCGAACAACTTCAACGCCTCCTGGCTCCCTGACGGCGGTATTGTCTTCCTGTCCGACCGCAAGCCGGCCTTTGCCTATTGCTGGAAGACAACGACGCCTATCCTCTATCGCAGCGCGGCTGACGGAAGCAAAGTTGTGAGGATCAGTGCGAACTACCTGAACGACTTCACTCCTTCAGTCCTCGAGGACGGCCGCATCATCTACAGTCGATGGGAATATGTCGACCGCCCTGCCATACCCATTCAAAGCCTGTGGGCAATTAATCCCGATGGGACACACCTCGCAGGCGTCTTCGGTAACAGAGTGCTCAGTCCGGCAACTTTCATGGACGCCAGAGAGATTCCGGGCAGCAAGGGTCTCATTCTCTGTGTCCTTACGTCACACAACGGGCCCTGTCGAGGTGCGATCGGCATCATCGATCCCAAGCTGGGTGCCAATGCACAGGAAGCGATCACCAACCTTACTCCTGAAATCAACATCGGCCGGGTGAACCAGGGAGACGGCAACCACATCCGCGGCCCATATCTGAATCCATTCCCTCTGGATGACAAGCGCTACCTGGTATCAAAGGCCGGTGAAATACAGCTGCGCGACTATGCCGGCACATTTGCTACGACTATTGTTAAACCAGCGGCGATGGGTTTCTATAACCCGCAACCGATCCGTAAAAGGCAGCTGGAGAAGCTGCTTACATCCTCCCTGCCCGCAACTCCTGGTACAAATGAACAGCCCTGGGCCACGATCTTCATGCAGGATGTATACAGCGGCCTGGATCCTGCGCTCGTTCCTCGTGGTACTGTCAAGAAACTGGCCGTCATTCAAGAGTTGGAAAAACCGATCGGTGTGGATCCGAATCGCCAGGCGTTCGGCTTCCAGTTTCCCGTGGTCAGCGCCGGCGCTACCTACGCTCCGAAGAAAGTATGGGGATATGCCACCGTTGAAGACGACGGCTCCGCATATTTCAAGGTACCGGCGCAGGAACCGATTTACTTTCTACCGCTTGATGCCGAAGGACGAGCCGTCCAGCGCATGCGCACGTTTACCCACCTCATGCCCGGCGAATTTCAAGGGTGTATTGGCTGCCATGCGGACCGTAATTCGGCCACGTTGAAGACGGAAAGTATACGTTCCAGTGCAATGAAACGTAAACCGGAAGAGTTGACAGCCCCATCATGGGGCCTCGGCGGTTTCAGCTACAGCCGCAATGTACAACCTGTGTGGGACAAGCACTGTATCAGTTGTCACGGCAGTGACAGGCGTGCTGCCGGCCTTGAATTGACCGGTGACAAGACCGATTTCTTCAACGTCTCGTATGATAATCTCGTACGAAAAGGCACTCAATCCGAGGACTTTATGGCCAAGGGGGTTGGCGGTGCCTTCACAGCCAGCAAGTACACGAGCTGGATACCGACCTACAATGGCCAGGAGTCCAATATACTCGAGATCAGTCCGGGCCGCTGGGGTGCCAGGGCATCGCTCCTTGCCGCCATCATTCGTGATGGACACAAGGACAAGGATGGCAAGGCAAGGATTAATGTCTCCGACCTGGAAAAGCGGTCTGTTTACGCCTGGCTGGATTTGAATGTCCCATTCTACTCGAGCAGCGATTCCAACCGTCGCGAATTGCGCGGCTGCCGGCAGATGATTCCTGGTGACTTCGAAAGAAGCTTTGCGGACGTGGCGTCGCGGCGTTGTGGCTCCTGCCATCGGCAACGTGGCAACAATAGAACGTTCTCATATCCAAACTCGTTTGCCCTGCGTGTCGACCACGCAGAGCGGAACAATTTCCTCCGCGCCCCTCTTGCTAAGGCCGCCGGCGGAACCGAAGCGTGCGGCAAGGCCGTATTTGCCGGTGTTGAGGACCCCGACTACCAGAAGCTGCTCAATACATTTGACAGCCTTAAGATAGAACTCGAGAAAACACCGCGCCTTGACATGATGGAGCTATCCGGGCAGACAGCTGGATGCTCAGTTCTACGTCCGTAATCGTGATGAAGCCAGGATCTCGTCCCAGTTGAGTCATAGCACGCCCGGCTAGAAGGTAGTGCGCGTTATCACTGCTGCGTCTACTTCTGCAGCTCTTCTGCCTTTTGACTGAGCGGTTCAATCCATTCCGAAGTCGGGATGGGCAATGTTACTTTGCCTATGGCTGCCCATTCAGTGCCACGCAGCATGAGTGTCTGAAATGCCGGATCAGCCATCGGTTTTACATCGTGTCCCATGGCGTTGTGAAACACACGGCCTTTGCCGAATTCAGCAACGACTATCATCGGCTCATTTGTACCGCTGCCACCCATTGATTTGTCGGAAAATGCACTGGCAAGAACTCTGGCTCCCTTGTGCAGAACCTGCTTGCCATAGAGTTCATCTTTCATGTGCTGAAAATCACTCATGCCCGCAGTGACCGGATGATTCTTATCCAGAATGTTTACTGCGAACGAGTGATACTTGCCGTGCCCGCTCCGACCCTTCTCCCAGGTCATTCCGATCATATCACAGAATTCCGGCCAATCACTCCATGCGGTACTGGCAGCATGGAACAGTACGAAGCCATGCCCAGCCGAAACGTAATCGAGAAGTGCTCTTTCAGTCTCAGCAGGCAGACGGTGGCCTGTAACGTCAGGAAATGTTGTGTAATTGCAGACGAGCGCATCGTATGTTGCAAAGTCAGCGGGCATGAGCCCAGAGACGTTATTTGTCACATCAACGGTGAACCTGCCGCTATATTCATACATCTCCTTCAGAACAGGCGTCGTGGTCTTCCAGTCGTGATTGTTTGCGCCGCTGAGAATGAGTAAGCGGATCTTCGAGTTCATGGCAATCCATTGCCGGCAAGTCTTTTCGATTTCGGCGGCCTCGACCCTGCCATCCCATGCGGCCACTCCATAGCGCACAATCAGTGGCTCGCCAGCTCTCAACGTGATCGGTTCCTTCCAGAGGTTGAGAGTAGCGGCAATGTAAGAGAACGGCTCTGACATTGTGAACATTCTGTTTGGATGCCGGAGATTCGAGGGATGGTCAAACACCGCGACTGTGACCATCTTGCCATCGACGGGCGCAGAATACGCACACCAACGCGCGGCAACAAGGCGTTCAGTTCCCCGCACCACGTCACCGGTCTGACCGGATGAGTTGGAAAACGTGCCGATCTTGTCCATGCTTATCGCAAACCTGACTCCCAACCCGAAATAGTGGCTGCCCGTCAGCTTGACTCCGTCCCTGCCCGCTGGAGTTTCGAGTCTGCTTTGCCAGGTAAGCAGGGTAGCCGACAAGTCCTTGCCCTGGTTGACCGTGATCGTCCGCTCTTCTTTGACCACGAGCCTGCCATCAGGACCTGTCCAGTCAAGCAGATGGGTGAGGCCATCATTGCCAGTCTCGATCTGCCTGTGAGACTGTTTTCCGCACTTGGGCACTTCTGACCAGAAATCTACTCCATCGGCGCAAATGGCAAACATGAGCGCGTGATGGTGCTTATGATCGAGAGGTGAGTCGCGCAGCATGGCCACGCCAGACGGTGTGTAGAGTTGAGCAACATAGGGTTTAAACGGAACCTCGGCATATCGATATTCGATACAGGGCTTGCCATTGCTACTGACTGTGACAGTTGTCTCGTTCTTGCCCACATCAAGTGCAAGAGCCTGCATAACGGAGATTCCAAGCGCCAAGAGACAAAGCAGTATTCTCATTCGATATTTCCTTGGTGCATTTGACTCGAATAGTTATCTGCACTGGTGGATCATGCCTCAGTATTCACCAGTGCAGTCGTTTGTTACCACACCTTCCATTTATCCCGGCAAGGCCGAAGCAGCATCTTCGCCGCATCCACATCACCGACAATTTCCTCCTTCACCGGATCCCACTGAATAGCCCGGCCAGTCCTCGCCGCAACGTTGGAGAGGTTGGCGATGGCATCGGCACGAATGGCCATTTCGACCGGACATATTGTCTCCTGCCGTGACCTGACGCAATCAATGAAGTTCCGGTTATGCTCATGCGAAACCATTAATTGCTCGTCGCTGGACTTGAATTCAACGCTCCACAGCTTCTGATCACTTGCACAGAACCCCATCGCATCGCTGATCCATCCTTCACTGCCGTGGAATATCACGCCATCGCCATCCTGCCAGCCTCGCGGTATGGATGATGCGACAGCCGCCTTCGCGGTACGGCAATCCATGAATCGCAGTTTTACCCCGTTTGCATAATCGGAGGTCACATCCCACTTTTCGAGCGTACGGAAGATGCCTTCTGCAGGTGCCGTGCCGGTTCCGGCGTACCGGACAGGACTGGTATTGTCGGACTTGTTCGCCCATTGCGCCAGCCCGAGCTCGTGAATGCCGCAGCCTGCGATGAATCCAAGTGAAGTCTCGAGGCAGTGATACCCGCCCCACTCTGTCGCGCGGTCCACGGTGTAGGGTACCATTTCGGAAGGCCCCATCCATGAATCAAAGTTGAGATCCTCTGGAACCGGAACCTCGGTTGCCGAACCATAAGGTTTGACGTGATACTTGTTCACATCGAACGACATGTCACGGCACCAGAGGTCAATTCGCTGAAGTTGACCGATGTAACCGTTTCGAACCAGCTGAACCATACGCCTGTACCTGCCGTTCGGGCCCTGGGAACGATACTGCGTACCGAACTGGAACACCCGCTTCTTGTCCTTAATGACCTGTCGCAGGATCCTGGTAAGACTTAGATCCAAGGCCAGCGGCTTCTGGCAGTACACGTCCTTACCGGCCCTAGCCGCCGCAATAGACATGGGCGTATGCCAGTGATCATGGGCGCCGATAATGACGGCGTCCACGTCCGGCCTTGCAAGAATCTCACGAAAATCGGCGTACGCGGTAACTGCGTTCTTTTCGCCGTAATGACTGCTCAGCCTGGCAGCGGCACCTTCACGCCTGCTCTTGTAGGCGTCAGCGACGGCGACAATCCGTACATCGGACATCTTGCGCAGAGTAGGTATGTGATAATTGCTGCCTATGTTGCCACATCCTATTTGTCCGATGTTGACCCTGGTATTCGGCGCATCAGCGCCGAATAGCGGGCCAGTAATGATGTTTGGCACAGCGAAGGCAGTGCTAGCCGCAACGGCACGCTTGATGAAGCTGCGCCGGGAGAGTGCACTGACCGACGGACTGATTATGTATGGTGTTTTCATATGCATTGAACTGTGGCTATCCTACGTATTGAGTTGCTTCAAGTAGTCGCGAGACTTTGACAATGCAGCGATCATCTTCTCGGGATCGGGATGTCCGTGCATGAATGGATTCACATATCGCGTGTAGCCGATACCGGCCAGCGCTTCTATCCAGGGTTTAAAATCAGCGGGACCATGACCCGGAAACTGATCGAACCCGTTTGCTTTTTGCCACGCATAGAAAAACAACAATTGCCCGCCGCAGCTGCGAATGACATCGGGCACCGATGCATTGATTGTTTGCAGATGATATGGCGCCAGCGCAATGCCGACCCTGAGTGACTTATTCATATCCACGAAGGCCTTGAACGAATCCGGCGAGCTTAGCAATGCGTCGCCGTGATTTTCGATGGCAATATAACTATTGTGTTTGTCGGCCAGTTCGATGAGAGGCTTGAGACTTTCAAAGAGCTGCTTCATACGCGATGATAGCTCTTCCGGCTTGAACTTGCCGTACTCAGAAGCACGGACTGCGACGCCGCCACCCGTACTGCCGAGCAATTCAGCGTAACGCTCGTAACCGCTCTTGTATACAGTGAACGATGAAAGCTTGAGGTTGTGCCT
>JBAXMA010000203.1:0-6253 GCA_037134535.1 bacterium | reverse complement strand
CAGCAGGTATCACAGCAGGTATCACAGCAGGTATCACAGCAGGTATCACAGCAGGTATCACAGCAGGCAACCTCCATAACGGCGAAGGCCGATTCGTTGATGAAGGTACGCCACTTACGAAGGCTCGATTGCCATCAGGCGACGACGGTTGGACGACAGCCGCCTTAGTGGTCAATGCAGAAGCGTTTGTGGTAGTCTGGACATCCTCTGGTGCTCGTTTCCTGATCGGAGGCAAGGTCTTCACTTGAGACGCTACTTTTGCCACTACACCCGGAGTGCTGGATTGCATATTTGATGATGCGACGTCATTAGTAGAATGCGGTCGTCCCTTGCTGGTACAACCGGTACTGCAAGCCCAGACAATCAACATAATTGTTGTCTGAGCCAATACGCTAAATGTACTATTCATTGCCATAAAGATAGACTCCGTCCCAGTAAATTATGCATGACAACGAATCATTATTCATTGCACTTCACTAAGCAAGAACTGTCGCTTAGTTTTCAAAGTTGGGATTCTAATACCCGTGCCCGGCCCCCTCTTCGCAAGGCTGTATCTTCCGCCGCACAGATCCCGATGAACGGCGAACGGACCAGCCATCGGCGCGTACAAACGATCCATCAATCCTTTACACAACGTACCGAAAAGCCATAGAAGTCGCGCGCCTTGCCTTCACCCCAGCCAAAGTAGTTGTTTGCATTGTTGAGAGTATGACTTAGGGAGCCGGCGGAAACAGTCGCCGACGCACTCCACCAGAATCCCATACTGCCGAGATTAAGAAATGTTCCCTCATTGTGCCGGAATCCGCCGGGCATTCCCGAAAACTGACTTTCGTTATTGCCGTTTCCCTTGTCATCCCAGCCGCTGGCATTCTTCATCTTGCGACCCGCTGCCGCCATGCCGCCGAGAGTTTCACTCAGCTTCTTCCACTCTGCCCCATCTGGTATATGCCAACCTTCAGGAGCCAACCCTCTGGAATCAGTCATTGCGTACCAGTTGTATAACTTGCCATACTTTGCTTCATTCTTCGGATCGTTCTCGTAGCAACACCATGCTGGTGCAGCCTTTATCCATTCCTCACTTGTTTTCGCCTCGGGAACAGGATCGCCGTTTCTGAATCTGCTCACATTCAGATTCTCGGTCATCCAGATCTGCGTGCCTATCTTCACGGACTTATAGTTCTTCTGGTCTTTCACGCCGGCAGATACACTCGCCCCTTGAACCGCTGTATTCTTTGTAACTTCAGCTGGTTTTATCGCACCCTTCAGGCCGGCAGACGCGACCCTCTCGGATATGCCGGTGGCAATTCTGAACTTGCTGATAGTTAGTGTTGCTTCTTCACGTGTGTCGAACCGGAAAATGTTGGGTTTGTCACCAGCCGGGATAGCACGGGGCATATCGAGGACTTTGTCTCCATTTACGAAGAGCCTTACCCGTTGTTTCTGCGCACATATTGCAATATGATACTTCTCAGATGAATTGAACGAATAGACAATACTGCCACTTTCCCTTGTTTCAGCCTTCAGGGACCAGCTCTTCCAGCCAAGATTGTCACTGTCGAGATACATTTGGAAACCAGCATCTCCGGGCTCACCGCCCCCACCTGGTTCGCTCAGAGAACCGGTAACCAGATAGAAACTTAGGCCAGTCATGGTCTTACTGTTGATGGTGTTCATCGGGACAAAATCGAACTCAATGATGAAATTGTCGGTGAAAGCTTCACTTGCCTTCGGGATGCAATAACCGCCTTTGGTCATTTGAAGCCATAGGCCCGAAAATTCCTTTATGGCGACAATTTCTGCACTTGCGCTTGTGAGCCATTGCGTTGGTGAATCACCAATATTTCCCTTTGATACGTCATCGGAGAAGATAACCTTCCCGCCGGTAGGCACATTCTCGGCGGAAGCAACGCCGCCATGTTCCTGTCCGCAAACCACGTTTACGAAAAGCCCCATGCCGACAAGCGGCAGCAAATTGAATAATCCTGGCTTCATAAGTGTCATACCATTCTATCGCTATTGCCTCTCAGTTTCCCAATTCACAACCAATCGACAGCAATTGAGAAGAGCTGGGTCATAGCCGGATATTGCGATAATCAGGCGAAGGAATCAAGCTAGACGATGAGCGGTCAGGGTGGTAGGGTGGTTCCGAGGTAAACAATGTATAAAAAGATATACTTGATCACCGCATTGGTCTTCCTTTCCGCAGGGGTCGCCCCCGCTCACAGCATTACCGACGCAATTACCTGGACCGCCGAGGCGGGACCGGTCTATGGCGACGACATCGGGATCGATATCTCAACATCAGGCACAATAGTCTTTTTCAACGGTTCAATTGACTACACGAGCTGGAAGTCTGACACAAAACACGATATCTTACGCGGGTATGTTGGTGTCGGTGCCGGGCCGGAAATCCAACTGCAACTTGGTTTTGGCGAAGGCGGCCCTTCGGTTCGTGTGAAGACCACAATCACCGGATCTCCTGTAGAGTATCCTACACAATGGTTCATGCGAGGTTTCACCCTTACTGCTTTTTGTGAAGCTGACAAGGATAAAGTGACTGGTGGACTGCAACTGGGTATTGCGATCTTGTAAGTAAGCCGGATGCCTCAGCAACAAGAACGACATCACTATCGTTCGAGTTGGCGCAGTATGCGTTCGCTGATCCAACCCGCGTAATTGCCCAAGACTTGGCGCATAGTGACGACGAAGACAGTTTCTTCTGTTTTGGACGTGAGAGGAAAGGCATTCTCACGGTTGGGTTCACGTATCGTGCTGGTGCAATATCCCCGCAGCGTCAAGCCGGTCTGCCAGTGGTGGCTCCAGGCAGGGTGAAGTAGAAACAGGTTCCCTGCCCTTCCCCCTTCGACTCAAGCCAGATTCGGCCTTCATGCAGTTCAACGATCCGCTTGACGATGGCCAGGCCCATACCGGCACCCTTGGTTTTCGGATCAAGCTTTTCAAACAGATCAAAAACCTTGGATTGATAACACGGATCAATACCAATTCCGTTGTCTTTCACGAAGAAGATCGGGCTCTCGCACTTTGACGACGATTCTGACGGCCCGAGCAGCTCTTCCGTCTGCACTCCACTCCCGACACACTTCACCACGCCTATTTCGATGCACGGCTCTTTCTGCGAGCCCATGAATCTACAGGAATTTTCAATCAGGTTTTGCCAGATCTCCACGAGGCGTTGCTCATCACCGGACAAACATACGTCAGAGTCATCTGCTTTCACACGAATACCTTGATCAGCAATATCATCGGCTATGGCAGAAATTGCCGCGTCAACCACTGTTCGAAGTGAAACATGCACCGGTGAATGGCTGAGGCGTCCGATACGAGACAAATCAAGCAAACCATCGAGCCGTAACCCCATCTTGTCCGCAGCTGCGTGGATAAATTTCAAGTCTTTGTCAACCTGTCCTGTATCTGACAAGACGATGTCCTGCTCCAGGCATCTGATGAAACTTTGCAAAGTAACGACGGGGGTCTTCAGGTCGTGGGATGCGGTATAGAGGAAGCGCTCCAGCTCCGCATTCTTGTCTCTCAACTCCTGGACGGTCCGCGTCAAGTCATCCTCAGCCCGTTTGCGCATGATCAGATTCCTGCGAACCTGGAGTCCGCTGGAGACAGTCTGCGCCAGTTCCCGCAAAAGCCCCTCCTCGCCCCGCGAAAACTCTTCGGTATCGCTCTTGTAGACCGTCAGGCAACCGGCAACTTTGTCGTCCACTGATATCGGGAGGACCATCAGAGCCGTAAAGTGCCTCAGTCGTGCCTCCCGGCTCCATGCGGCATTATCGGTGATTGCCGTAATACGGCGAACTTGTACCGCTTCGCCACTTGTCAGGGCCGCAATCAGCGGATCTGAAGGGTCAAGTTCGCCTCCCGCCTTGCTGTATCCAGCATTCTCCAGATAGCCTGATTCCGCGCCGGCCGTGGCTGCCGGGGCGATACCTCGTCCTCTTCCTCCGGAAACCAGACCGAACCAGCAGAATGAAACTGGTTTGGCTGCCACAATAGCGCGGCAGATCTCCACCAGCATGTCAGGCTCGTTTCTATCTTGAGCCAGAGCGAAATTGCACCCCTCAATGGCATGAAGTAATCGGTTTGCTTGCAGCATCTCGCGGTAGGATTGCTGCAGATCCTTCGTCATGATATTGAAAGCAGTGGCTAGACGTGAAATCTCGTCTGTGCCGGAAAGTGAGATTCGCGCAGACAAATCGCCCGCGGCAACTCTATCTGTGCCCGTCTTCACCTCATTTATAGCCCTGAGAATGTACCGTCCGGCGAAAACAATCATGCCGGTTACGACAAAGGCGACAACCAACATCAAGCACAGCAACATCATGCCGTATGCCTTCACGTTTGACAGATACCTCTCGCGCGTTTTCTCAAGGACACCGGAAGTCCAGTCAATAACACGTTGCGATTCCAGATGAAGCGAGCCAAAGCGCTGCGCCTTCAACAGGTCATAAAGTTCGCTGCTTTCGTTCACGTCAATAGTTCTGTTTTGAATCTTGTCATAGATTCGCCGGATATTGGCAAAGGCGTCAACCATGTCCTTTGGTACATCTGCAACAACGGCAACACTCTGCCCCGCCTGCTCGTACTTGAAGGCCCATTGGCGCGCAGCCCGAGGAGACGGGTTGAACTGACATTCAAGGCTCAGAATGCGCAATTCGTACAAGTCGACAAGCAGCGAATCCGCAGCAAGCGCTTCGCGACTTGTCTTAGTGGTGTTCCAAACGACAATGCCGATGAGAAATGTTGCGATGAACAACATAACAATTACGACATAGAACGTAAGGTATAGTCGCGTTTTGAGTGTCATGGCTTATGCACGATGGTAACACGTCCGGGTTCGACGTCATTGAGCCCCTTGAACCAGAATAGATCCAGATAATCGGGTATCTCAGGCCCCTGCCGAAGTCCGGTTGCCACATGCCAGCGGGCCATGTTTTCCATTTCACAAATGAGGGACTGGTTGAGCGAAACCTTGAACAGGGACGTCTTTGCGACTTTACGGGCGTTCACCTTGTCGAGCTTCAGGTAGTCAATCACCGATTCCAGTGCATGGTCCCGGTCACTGCGTAAGTAGGTTTCGGCCCTTATGTATGCTTTGAGCAGGCGGCAATAGATCCCTGGATTTCCTTCCAACTTTGCCGACTTGCCTACCAGCATGCAGGTTACACGGACTATATCCGCATCCTCGAAGGCAACGCAGTTAGTGCCTAGCGATTGCTTGACTCTATCAACCCATCCGCCAAAGAGACAGACGGCGTCCAATCGACCGGCAGCTATATCACTGACCAGTGTCGCAGGGTCGCCCAACACAATCTGGACTTCTTTCGGAGACACCCCGGCATCCAGCAGCATCAATCCGAGAACGTAACCAGGGAATCCCCCGGCGATTGTGCCGATCCGTTTGCCTTTAAGGCTCTTGAGACTGTCGACAGAGTGATCCTTGCGCGCCAGAACAACATTGTCGTTGCCGACGACCGAGATGGATGCGAGCAGGCTGAAGTCCTTCCTGTTGAAGCGCTGGGTAACCAGAGGAAACAATGTGGATTCCGCAAGGTCGATATCGCCCTTCAACATTAGCTCCACACCCTTGCTGCCGGACATGACATTACGTACCTCAACATCCAGTCCTTCTGCGGCAAAGAACCCCTTCTCTTTTGCAATCACCGCCAGACTGGCCGTCAAAGATGGAGAAATCCCGATGACGACACGCTCGGCAGCCTGCGCGATAGTACCAGCCGTCACGTACACCAGCAGCAATGTCCCACTGACAAAGTTTATGAATGTATTAGTCATCTTCCAACCCGAGGGGGCTGACTGCTCCTCTTCTGGCCATCCTCGCTACTCCTTCGTCTATCCATGGACGTACCATGTCGCGCAATCTGCTATTATCTACAGATTATGTCAACGTCATTGCAGATTGGGCGCATCTGCGATTGGGTGCAATCGTCGTAATCGCGGCTCACCGGGACGGTTTCCTCCAGAGGCGGACAGGCTGCCCCATAGCTATCAAGCTAAGATATTTCCATGATCGTACTCGTACTCGTCCTCGTATTGGCGCCTGTTTGGAGAACGAAACTATCAGTGACCGGCCGGGACCTCAACATTCGGGCGCGGGTAAGCCTCGCCCCTTCTCTAATAATGCGGTCTGCATGGGAAATGTAGATAGGGCGTGGCTTGCCCACGCCCGAATGGGAAAGCTTTGTTCAGCAACAGGTTACATGTCGCC
>JBAXMA010000202.1:0-6272 GCA_037134535.1 bacterium | reverse complement strand
ACCCATTACCGAAGTCATACCATCCGCGCCACTGGGCAGGATGGTAGATTCCATTCTTGTAGGGCCTTGCAGGCGCCGGCCCAAGCCAGAAGTCCCAATCAAGCCCCTGAGGAACCGGATCCTCTCCGGCCGGACGGTCATCCCCGGACGGCCAACCGTGCGCAGGATGCCAAATGTGAACTTCGCTCACATTCCCGAGAATACCAGCTTGAATCAGTTCCATACTGCGACGGAAGCTACCGGAGGCAGCGCCCTGGTTACCGGTCTGAGTGACAACCTTACTCTTGCGGACCAACTCGCGAAGCTCACGGGCCTCTGACACTGCATGGGTCAGCGGCTTCTCGCAGAAGACATGCTTGCCAGCGAGAATAGCTGCTTTGCAAATGGGTGCATGCCAGTGGTCCGGCGTGGCAATAACCACAGCGTCCAGGTTCTTCTCGCTCTCCAGCAGTTTCCGATAGTCTTTATATTCTCTCGCATTGGCGACCTCGCGAACGTCTCGCTTCATTGCCGCCATGCGACCTTCATCCACGTCGCACAACGCAACAATGTTCTGTTTGCACTCGATTGCAACAGCCCGCAGGTCGCTGCCCATCTGCCCGCCAATGCCGATACAGGCCACATTCATGCGGCGCGGCTGTGCTGGTGCCTTCTCCTGCCCGAATGTCTTTTGGGAAATAACGCCTGCTGCCGCGGCACAAGCAAGCGCACTGCCGCAGAACTGACGGCGTGTGATAGTTCGCGAGATCGTCTTCATATGCCGGTGTCCTTTCTTCTGAATTTAAGCCTCTTTTACCTTGCCAGCTCTTTTGCCGCCTTCGCGGCATCGACATACTTGGCAATATCGCGCATGGCAATGACTGTGTAGTTGTTATCCTTAAGATACTTCATGCACTCCTCGAAAGCCGCAGGCGATGTATTGACCCAGGGGTGTTCAGGATCAGGAGCGCCATGAAAGCAGAAAATCGACATCTTGCCAGGCGTAGCCTGCTTCACTGCATTAAAGAAGCTGTCCTTTTTCTTCAGTGTACCATCATGAACCGTGAATGACGGCGCATTAAACGGGCAGTCCACTGTCGGCACATATGGCCTTTCACCACCACCGCGCGCGAACATGTATCCGTTGGCAATCATGGTGGGAAATAATCCTTTGTTAACTGCATAAACAGGCCAGCAGAACGTCGTTGGCTTGGCTACCTTATTGGCCACGCAGTGCTCATCGAGCCCCATTAACTCTTTGATACCATCCTCCACGCTCATATTACTGAACACGCCGTGGCGAGTTGAATGGTTGCCAATCTCAAAACCCATGTCCTGCAATTCCTTGATCTGTTCCCATGACATATACATTTTCTTGTCAGTAAATGCCTCTGTCACGTAGAACGTACCTCCAAACCCATACTTCTTAAGTAGCGGACCGACAAAGGTCAGATGACTCATGCACGTGTCGTCGAATGTCAGCACAACAATCTTCGCTGGAATGAGCTTCAACAGGACCCCTTTCGGATCAGCCGTCACATCACCGGCTGCCTTCTTCTCGGGCTCGGCCACCACCATGCCAGCCATAACTGCCGACGCAACCAGCACCACCGCTATCATATTGCTCATGATCTGCCTCCTTCATTGTTCCTACACATTCACTAACACAATGTCTTCATCATCCGGACGGCGGCATAGCGCCGTCCCTACCGGTTGGTCCGCTATCCCGTTCATCGTTATCCTCACTTCTGCTCACCCTCAATCGCCTTAATCACTTCTTCCGCAACACTGGCTCGCGTGACCTCCGCGCCTTTCCGCTCGCCTTCCTGCGCTTTCCAGATCTTATGCAATTCCTTCAACTCTGGCAGAACTGCGCGAGCGGCTGAACCATAATCCTTCAACAGAGGGAGTATCTCAATGGTCCGACTACCCCATCCATTCTGGGTCCTCACGTATTCGACGAACGCCGGCAGGCCGTCCGGCAGCTTGTTTGCAGACAGAAACCGAAGCGAATCAACACGTATTTCCTGGGCAAACATCTCGCCGCTCGGTGCAGTATCATGAGCGACCTTCACAAGATCTGGAAGCAAGGTCATGAGTTCCTGCCTGCTAAGGGTCTTCAGAACGCAGCCGGTATACGTGCGGCACAACCCGTCATCAATGGTCAGCATCCGCTTGATAGCGGGATACAACAACTCGCGATCAATCCCATCCAGCGATCCAGCCAGAAGGCCGTCCGGCCTCGGAAGATTGTCTCTGTAGCCTGTCTTGAACAAGGCGAAATTGAGATACCGGCAGAGCGTGGCCCGCGGATCGTTCTTGTCCACTACCACGGCCATCTTCAGCATCACTGGCGCGGCCCTGCGAGCTTGTTGACCGATGCCCTGCAGAGCAAATGCAGCCCGGATCTTGAGCCAGAGATCATCCCCGACAAGGAGCTTGATAAGATCATCAGTAGCTGGCGCAGCCCGTCCTTCCAGATATTGAAGGGCCAGACATGCTCCGTAGCGCGCATTCATGTTGCTGCTGCCAAGCATGCGAATCAGATCGGGGACAGGATCGTCGCTCCGTCGAGCCACCGCCGTTGCCGCCATGTGCCGGACAAGAGGCGACCAGTTGCCAAGGCCGTTCATGATCTCGACCTTGCTCTTTGACAGATACGAGTAGTCTATGGCGGCAGGATTGAAGTCGTTTCCGCTTTCCATCACTTCTACCAACTCCTGCCCGGTAAGCGCATTCGCTTTACTGACACCTTGGCCGGTGATGTAAAGTTTCTGCAACGGCAGAGCATAGTGCAGCACGAAGACGCCTGTCATATCCCAGCCGTAATTGTTCCTGTTGTTCGTCGCAAAACTACCGTCCCAGCGACGTGCCGCGTCATAGTACCCTCGCAGTTCTTTCATATATGCCGCCACTGCCCTGGGCCCGGCGCGGTTAGCGCCAAGTGGCCCCCAGAGGTAACCGAAGAAGTTGCCGGTATGACCGAGCTCTTTCTCGCCATAAGCTGCCGTCGCCATGCGTGAATAGAAACTTGCGCCTGCGCGGTCACCAATGAAGTCAAAGCACAGCGCCACTGAACCGCTCGTGCCGTTGTTGTCATGAATGCCCCCGCCTGCCGGGTGATCACCGTAGGGTACACATCCTTTACCTGCAAAGAAACCGAAGAACTTTTGTGATTGCGAAACTGCTTTCCGCACGTCCGGATCATCAATCCCGCACTTCTGCGCCAGTGTCAGCGACATCCAGCAAATCAACCCGGCCTGATTAACAGCACCATAGCCGCCCAAAGTTCCGTTATTACATGGAACACGCATGCCGTGCCCCCACGTCCCCGTAACTCCCTGTCCCCTGGCCATGAATGTCGAGAACTCACGGATAGCCGGAAGCACATATTTATCTTTAGTGGCAAGGTAGTACTCGGTTAGAAAAAGGTTATCATAGCCCCATGACCAGGCATACATCCCCTCCTCCATCTTCAGTTTTAGATCAGGAGGTCCAACCTTGTGCGCGTATTTCTTCACAGCATCCAGATATTCCGGATTGCCGCTTGCAAGCAACGCCAGCGCATTGATGTCGCCGACAATACCGTCGCCCATCCCTCTCTTCACAATGCTGCGACAGCCCTCTTCGACGATGCGGCTCGATTTGCCGCATTTGAACGGCGCTGTATCACTGTAACGGCCCATGGCCTTGAGTTGAACTGTAACATCCGTTCTTTCGCCGTCGCGCCATCGCAACAGCACCAACTCTCCCTTACGTCCTTCCGCCTCTGTTACCGCATTGCCGAAACTCCACAGCGCGTCCTTCTCGAAGAGTTTGCCATCAATACCGAGGATTACATCGTTTGTCGTCAGGACTCTGTCTGCCGGGGATCCCCTGTCGACCTCAGTCACCAGAATCTGACGTGACTCTGAAGTGTCGAGCCCCCTGCAGAAGATCCAGCCCTTTGCACCGGTCGGACCAAGATTCCATGGCGGGGTCGAATCGGGCTTGCCGTCTCTGGTCAAGTCTGGAGGGGGCGGTAATGCGAGCACATCCACCGTCAACTGAACTCCATCACGCCACAGATTGATAGAGATAGAGCCCTTTCCGCCAGGCACCTTGGCCTCAGCGATTGCTGCACGGAACGTCGTTACAGCATTGCCCTCAAATAACTTCCCGTTAACGCCAAGAAACACATCACCGACTCTCAGGATGCCTTCAATGTAGTGACTGTTCTTAACGTCCCTGAGGTAAATCTGCTTAGATTCAGCAACTTTCTCCCCACTGGCATTGGGAACACCCATAACAGAACCTTCCATGTGCATGAAGAAGGCCTGAGCTTTTTCATCCGGCTTATCGCCATTCGTGAAATCGAGCGTGGCCGACTTAGGCGAAGCTGAAGACAACGCTGCAAACGTCAGAACCGCTATAAAGCACGACACGCATCGCGTTGTCATCATAAACCAGTTCCCTTCCTTAGTGACTACATCCGGACGGCTGCGGAGCTCCATCCCTACCGGTAGTTCCGTCAGGCCGTTTCCCTCACTTCTTCCCACACTCAATCACCTGCAGTTCCTGGAACGCCGTGTTCTCGCCGCCGACTTCGCCGTTTACAGGCGCAACCGCAAGGATCAGCCAGCGATAGCTGCCCAGCGTCTGACCGCTGCTCCGCCGGATGCTTGACGCTTCAAACTCAGTCCTCACACCTTTGCGGCTGTCCACTGAGATGATAGGCTTGAAAACTTTTATGTCGGCGACATTCCAGCCCGGATCCGACGGCGCACTACTGCCGTAGAGAACGAAGTTCTGGCGTGCGCGGTTTCCGCCTGACGAAAACACATTGACCTGCGCAATGCTCCGAACCCCACCCAGGTCAAGTCTGTAGGCCCCATCGATCACGCCATTGGCAAAAATCGGGCCAGAACCATTGGTTACAACTCCATCAGTCAGTGCCTCGATCGGATCGTTTCCCGGAACAGCACCGCCTGCTGATACTTTCACCGGCACAGCAACCGACGCTGCGGCCAACTTCACCGTCTTAAACTCCGCCGAGGCGCCGCCTTCGGTGACAACATACGCATAGTCACTCAAGTCAATGGCCATGATGCTCGTCTTCCGACTGACCGCGAGGGTGAGTTTGCGCCCCTCAGCCTTGTCCTGCAATCCGCGTAGGTCCCCCACCCCCTGCACATCAATGCCATTACACGTGATAATCACATCGTCTTTCTGCAGACCGGCGCGCGAGGTGATACTATTAGTCGGAATGTCCAGAATCAGCACGCCGCACTCGGTAGGAAGATCATACTTATTCTTGTCATCGATTCCAGAAATGTTCCTGACTACCGCATCCCAGAGATACTGCGGTGCCGGTTTGAGCGGCGGAATCGAGCCACCGAAACTGAGCTTGATCGGGTATACGCTGCATGAATACGGCGCCTTTGCCGGCAGCGTGATCTTCAGCCCCTCGGCATCCTGGACATATTTAAGCTTGCCGGTTGTCCCTGGCAACGACACGCCCTGCAACCCCTTAAGATCGATGCGGTTCCTGCTCAGAGTCCTTATTCTAACCACACTACCATCACCGGGCCAGCCCATGACTGTAGCATACAGAACGGTCCGCTTCTTGTTTCTCGTAAACCTTATATCCTGCGGCGTGAGAGCTGCGAGCCCGTTTATACCATTTGGCCCCTCGCCAAACGCATCCCATGATCGCGTTGCAAAGACGGCCTCACCAATAAGATCCAGATCATGGCCCATGCCAGTAAGCATGGTAATGACTTCCTCTTCCAGTTCACCGGCGGCCGTAAGCGGCACATTCAGCAGAAGGTTGCCATTCTTGCTGACCACGTCAATGAGCGTGTGCACGATCTCGTTCGCTTTCTTATAGTCTTTCGTCTTATCACGCAGCCAGTACCACTCGGGACTCATTGTCTTGTCGGTCTGCCAGACGAACTGCTTGATTGTGTCGGCGTATTCAAACTCATAGTTCTCGACACCGATACCACCGCCCTTAAACGTCGCCAGAGCCTGCAGTTTGCCGCCATTGAGTTTACGGCTCTCGTTATACAGGTGAGCCACGATGTTGTAGCCAGCAGTTTTGAATGGCGGTCCGCCATCGGTGTAGTAAAGGTCAGGATGGTATTTGTCAATGAGGTCGAACATCCGGTCTTGAAAGTTCTTTTCGAACTCCGGCGGTCCGACGTCCTGAGGCCCCTCATACCCGTAGTCTGTGCTATTCCACGCCACACCATAGAGATCGGCAAAAGCCGGATCCTGCCCGTCATACGCAACCCCGGCGAGCGGTCCAGTCT
>JBAXMA010000201.1:0-6355 GCA_037134535.1 bacterium | reverse complement strand
TTGTTAGTGGGAATGAAGTAATTACCTCGTTCGCCTTTCTCAAAGATCGGCCAGGTTGTGAGATTGGTGAGCGGGCTGGCTGTCAGAACTGCTGCCGAACCTACTGGCTTCGACACTATTCTCCAGGTAATTCCCGTAATACTCTTCGTGTCAGAGGTCTTCGAGTTAGTGTATTGAGCCCAGCTGGAAGGCGCGTGGAAAGTCTTGTTCGTCAGTTCCACTTCGAGATACGACGGCTGACCAATACCGATCGCATCCAATCCGTAGGACTTTTGCGTGCCAGTAGGTAGATTCGTCACAATGCCTGACGGAACCTGATTCTTGATATCCCTTGGCGTCACCGGTCGTGAGGTAATCTTTATTGTCGGGCGACTGTATGCTTGCACGTTAACGACACACGCAACAACCAGTGCGATAACTGCGGCCAACTTCGCAACACATCTATGCATGATTCTCGCCTCCCCACCATGTTAACAATAACTATACACAAAAAGACTCAACCAACCAGAGACCCCACCACAGAACATCAGCAAGATACACGATATCCCAGAATTATAACAATAGGATCATTCTACTGTCACTGATACTTTGTTACTGCCGGCTTTCTCGATCACAGGAATCTGTTCAGCCATGTAGAGAACATCAAATGTTCGTTTGAGCGACGAGCTGACAAAGCTTCGCATCGCCATTTCCAGCCGAACAGACACCTTGTCGCCTTGCGCCACATCGAACGCAGGTGCTGCAGCCCAGACCTGATTCGAGCCGGAGTCAACATGAACGTATGTGTAACCCTTGACGTGAAGAACCTCGACAACGCGACCGGTGACAACCTGACCAAAGTCGCCAGTACCAGATGCCGGCATCGTTCCGGACTGCGCGGTCGAAGGCACCTTTACCGGCACTTTGCCGCCTGCTAGAACACAAGGATTCTGTGCCGTCTTCGGCGCTCCATCGCTGAGCCCTGGCGAGAAGTAGACCGTTGTAAACGTACGTCCAAGGGTCTGACTGTGGAAGTTTGTCATAGCTGATCCAGCATATACAGAAATCTTCTTCCCAACCGGCAGGTCTATTTCCGGTATCGCAACCCACCGTTCACCTGATTCCGATGCTATCCTTATATAGGAGTAACGACTGGCGTTTGTAATCTCCGCTACCGTTCCCTCAAACACCGGTTGAGAAATAGTTTTTCTGGGTGGCAACTTTGCATTAGTACCCTTCCCTGATTTGGAGCCTGTAGTCTTTCCCGCTCTATCGCCTTTTCCACAGCCAAGCATGCATGAAACGACCAATACCATTAGAATCACATTAGTCATTGTTCTGATCATTATTGCCTCCCTTTCCGTTATCCGATGAAAACCTCGACAACACTTTATCGTCTGCCCACTCGCAATTACTGTTTACCGCATTGGAAAGAACACGAATATGGCAGACGCCCAGGCTGCGTGACTAATCATGTTAGTACGAACAGACCGGAACAAGTAATACTGCAGTGCCCAGAAAGTTCCACATACGAGCGCCGCCATAATCAGCATGAAATTGAGCGTAACAATATGGGCGGCTCCATAGGCAAGCACCGACACAACCAGTCCCGGCAGACCGAATTCCGCAGTGAGCCTGCGTTGAACATAGCCGCGCCAGAAGATTTCCTCGCATGGACCTACCACAAGAATGAGCAGCACAGCGATCACCCATCTGGGCGTTGTCACCCCCAGACCATAGACCGCATCTATCTGCGGGGCGCCGAATGAGAACAGGGCCCGTGAAGCGGCATTCCCGATTAGAAACACGACGTACAGAGCCGCTGCAGAAGTCAACCCAATCAGAATAGTCCTGACAATTCCAGGCCCGCCCTCATCCCGGAACGCTGTCAACATGGGTTTACGCTCCAGCAGGACAGCCACAACCCCTAGTGCCGCCGCAGACAGTGCCAACTGTGTCCAGAAGTACGGAGTCAAACGTCCGAACAAAAGGCCAAACAGCACAAGGGCAATGATTATGGCCGCATAGCAGCGCGGGCGAAGTCCGGTATCAGCGGATTTATTGGTATAACCTGTCATGTGTGATGATCTACAGATACCTGCCAGCGAAAAACGCCACCGAGCACAAAACTGTAAACACGAGATGCAGTTGAGCGGTGCTGCCATCCAGCATTGCAAACTGCTCAGGCGTTCCGTGTCGTTTGACCCTTGCCAGGCGAATCGCCAGCGGAAGAGCCAGAACTGCCGAAAGGGTTGTGAGCGGAGTGATAATTCCCAAACCGGGAATCAGGTCAAGAAGGAGATACACTGCCAGCAGGACAAAGGGCCCGAACACCTGGACCCGGTAGTACGCCTCAGACCCGCGACTGCCGAGAGCATTCGCCACCGTACGACAACCTCTCTGCGGATCACTTTCCAGGTCACGCCAGTTATTGGCATGCAGAATTCCATTGGTGAGAAGCACCGGTGGCAGACTCCACAACACCGGCAGCCAACGGAACTCCTTAGCCTGCACCCAGAAGGTGCCAAACACGATCAGGATTCCGAAAGAGAAAAAAATGGCAAGATCCCCCAGCCCGACATACTTGAAACAAAACCTGGGCGTTGTGTAGCCAACCGAAAACAGAGCCCCCAGTCCACCCAGCAGAAGCACCACCCACCCTGCATACCAGGTGAGGTACAGCCCGCACAATACGCCGACCGAAAGCAGCAAAGCAGCCGCGCGAAACACCTTCGCCTCAGTAAGCCATCCGCGTACAACCGCCCCGCTCATTGGAAATACCTGCGTGTCCAGACCGCGCCGGTGATCATAACAGTCATTGAGAAGGTTTGCTGCCGTGTGAAAACACAACACACCCAGGAGTGTCAGAGCAAACGGGCCCCAGTGAATTGGATATCCGGAGTAAAAAGCAATCGCCAACCCCAGCACCACGGCCAAAGCCGATGCCGTGTAGGCAAAAGGGCGAACTGCAGTCATCCAGACCTTGAACCACGGCAAGTCACCAGCTTCCACGACCTTGCCCGCCTGTGCCATGTCTCGAACTGCCGACTTCAAAGGAGCAGAGAACGTGGCTGCAGACTCTTTCTTACGGTCCATATCTATGAATGCTACCATGAAAAGAAATACTCCATGTATCCAGGTTCAATCCAACGTTGGTCACGGTTACTTGCAGCGTTACCAACATCTCTGCCGGGGCCAGAACTTTCCGGACCACCACAGAGTGTTTCTCAACCATCCATTGAACCTTCGCTAAGCGCTTTCTTTATCTCAGCCAGCAATCGTTCAACCGAAACTGGTTTCTCCATGAACGCGGAAGGAGTGTGCCCAAGATGCTCCGCCATGCTTTCAGGCTCGAACGACAGACCTGTAACCTGATTTACGCTGGACAGGATGATCACAGGGATATGACTGGTCTTGGGATCATTCCGGAGGTCACAGAATGTGGTAAAGCCATCCTTCCCTCCGGGCATAATGACATCCATTACAATGACATCAGGCTTCCTGGTTCGAGCCATACGAATGGCTTCTTCGCCGTTGGCCGCACTGATCACCGGATAGACTGTTCCCACTGCAATGCAGAGAAAATTCAAATATTCAGCATCGTCATCCACAACGAGCACAGTCTTCATCTTCTTTTTATCTGGTTGCATATATGGAAAGGATGGTAAGGGAAGAACGGCAACCACGCAATATGCAATCACAGTATCGCGGTGGTTAATAGTGGGATCAATCTACGCAAACAAGGTACATTCTCAGTGCCTGATCCGTGACTGTATCACTTCCCTGACTTTTCGTTCCGCCCGAAAGACTTTGACTTGAACAGCAGGATCGTTCTCACGTAGACTACTCTCCCATTGGATCAGACAGGGAGAACTTACTATGCCATTGCTGGAAATCATATTGGCAATCGCGGGAATTGGATGTTTCGGCGCCGCGTCGGTATACTCCTATGTATGCTTAATTAGACAGCATCCGCCCGAGCAGGGCAGTCGCGGCGTACCATTACTTCTCGCGCTCGGTTGTGCACCCCTGCTTGCAATTCTCGTTTTGCATGGCGTGAACGCCAGCCATATTCCCATGTTCAACAGCTTCAATGTCCTGACGGCATACGGGATCTGTCTCACCTTTGCGGCCATCTTTGTACTCGCGCGACGGAGAACGCAAGGAGTACTTGCCATTCTTGCTCCCTACGTGACTATAGTGTTAATCGCAGGACTGCCGTCTGTCGGTATGAGAACCGGTCCGGTGGCGCAGGAAGTCCCACATACCGTTCTGCTGGTCCACCTTCTTATAGCATTTGCCAGTTACGCCCTCTTCAGTCTGGCCAGCATCATTGCAATTGCCTACCTCATTCAGGACCGGAACTTCAAGAATCGGAATTTCGGTGTGGTGTTCGAGCGGTTGCCGCCACTTGAAACACTGGACCACATGATGTTCCAACTGGTCGGCATTGCATTCCTGCTGCTTACGATCTCCCTTGTCATGGGAGTCTATCTCGTTCACCAGAGCGGCAACCGCCTGGCATGGATGACCGACCCGAAGATACTATCAACACTGGCGACGTGGATCCTGTACGCCGGCCTCGTACACATGCGCGCCAATGCCGGGCGGCATGGCACCCGCCTCGCAGCGATCACCCTGATTGGCCTCGCTTTCGTGCTTTTCTCCATGTTCGGCGTTCATCTCATTGCACATAGCCTGCACGGTGTCGTCCTGATTGGCGGTGCGCCATGATGAATGCTAATCTTTCAGTCCTGGGGATCAATTTCAGGACTGCTCCCGTCGAACTGCGTGAAAAGGTATCGTTTACCCAGGCCAATGTCCCGGAGATTCTCAGGCGCATAGGCGAGTCATTCCCCGGGACGGAAGCCGTGCTGATCTCAACTTGCAACAGAACAGAGCTTTATGCTTCCGGCATCGATTTGAAAATCGGCAAAGAGGCACTTGTCAATATTCTGCTGAAAAGCGGGTCACATCAGCACTCATCTGACGACCAGAAGCATTTCTATTCTAAAGATGGTCTGCCCGCAGCGGAACATCTGCTGGCCGTTGTCGCAGGACTTGACTCAATGGTGGTCGGCGAAACAGAAATCCTCGGTCAGGTAAAACAGGCCTATATGCTGGCCAGACAATCGCAGTCCAACGGCAAAGTTCTCGACCCGCTCTTCCAGAATTCTTTCAAGATCGCCAAACGCGTACACACAGAAACCGACATCTGCCGCGGGAGGGTATCAGTCAGCTCAATCGCCGTGGAATTCGCCGAGAAGATGTTTGAGAACCTCGGGTCCAAGACGGTTATGATTGTTGGTGCCGGTGAAACCGCTGAGCTTGCGCTCAAAAGTCTTATTGAACGGGGTGCCAGAGACGTTCTTGTGCTCAACAGGTCGATAGAGAAAGCAATGGCTCTTGCGGAGAAGCACGGCGGACGTGCCATCCAGTTTGACCTTCTCGATGATTATCTGCCGCGCGCCGACATCGTCATCAGTTCAACCAGTGCCCCCCACTGCGTCATCCGTGAAGACTCTGTCCGTAAGGCCGTAGATGCACGCCGCGGTTCACCTCTGCTTCTGATCGATATTGCAGTGCCGCGCGACATTGAAACCGCCGTAGGCCGGCTTGAGAATGTCTACCTTTACGACATCGACGACCTGCAGCGCATGGCTGATGAGAACCTTGCGAAACGACGTGAATCCGTTGAAGCGGCGTGGAAGATTGTAAAGGAGGGTTCCGCAGAAATAGCGTCCCTGTTCGAAGGTGCTGACCTGCGAGAAATGATGCGAAGACTGGATGAACTCGGGAGGGAGGCTTCGGAAACAGTCCTGCAGAAGTCGCTTTCCAAGGAAAAGATGTCGTGCCTTTCCGAAGAGGCGCGCGAAGAGCTCCGCACCGTTGCGGAAAGAGCAGTTGGGCGACTGCTGATGGGGCCCCGGGAAGCGCTCAAGCAGGCTGCAAAGAATGGCCATTGGAACGAGTATTCAAAAGTAGTGAATGATCTATTCCGCCTCAGCGACAGGAAAGCTGATGATAAAGTCAATGACTCCCAGAAGAAAGGCAATCCATGATAGGTATATCTAAACTCTATTGCGGCACAGTTGAACCATCAGACCCTTTACGCTATGGCCGCAAATCAAAGGATCTGCCGTCGCACCTGCTTCAATTCTCCTCGGACAAGAAGCCGGTTGTCGTGTGGAACGTGGGCCGCCGTTGCAACCTTCGCTGTGTACACTGTTACTCGAAGTCGCGTAACGAGGACTATTCGGGTGAGCTCTCCCACGAGCAGGGCATCCACCTTATCGACGACCTGGCAGCCTTCGGTTGTCCGGTATTGCTCTTCTCCGGCGGCGAGCCGCTGATGCGTCCGGACATATTCGAGCTC
>JBAXMA010000200.1:0-6407 GCA_037134535.1 bacterium | reverse complement strand
GTTTCATGCGCATCAGCACGCGATTGCGTCTGATTACGGCCGCTTGCAGGTGCAGGTCGGGTCTGAACGTCTCGGGCCTCTGTGGAATAGCGACAAGCATTGCGCTTTCTGAGAGGCTGAGCTCGCTGGCCGGCTTGTTGAAGTAATATCGGCTTGCGGCTTCAATGCCCCTGATGTTTCCTCCGAACGGGGCGCGGTTCAGGTACTGTGCCAGGATTTCGTCCTTCCCGACTGCGTCTTCCAGCTCGCCGGCTTGCCTGGCCTCCACAATCTTGGTCCAGAAAGTGCGTGACCGTGGTGCGGTCAGCTTCACCACAAGTGTGCTCAGTGTTGAAGCTCCTTCAACGACCCGCCCGGCCTTTAGATTCTGAAGAATCGCGCGGCAGATGGCGATCTTGTCGACGCCGTGATGGTCATAGAACCGCTTGTCTTCAAGTGCAATTATAGCCTTTGATGTCCAGTGGCCTGTGTCGGCGAGCTTCACCGGCCGGCATAATGACTCGCCGGGGCCGAGTGAAGTTCGCAATTCCCTGCCATGGCGATCAAAGACCGTTGTGGAGGCAGGATAGCGCAACAAGTCAGTCTGGTATGGTGGTATGAGAAGGAGCAGTGCCCGGAACACGAGAAATGCGGCCACGCCAGCAATGATGGGTCTTCGAATCATTTACCGCCCTTCCGCCTTTTTCACGAACAAAATGCCGGCTCCCTGCACGCTCCTGATTTCTGAGTTATACATGCATTCAGCGGATACCGGTGGAAGGGCAAATGTTCCTGTGCTGACTGCACGGACCGCGTAGAAGTACTCACTGGAACCAGAGAATGGAGCTGGAAACAGAATGAGACGGTCGTCACGGATGTCGGTGTGAATGATCGGAAGAGTCTGTCGTTCCTTCAGCCAGCTGATACTCCGGGATGTCTTGAGGTTGGGATTCTCAATTTCAAGACCCGCAGGCAGCAATTCCTCAACAACGATGTTTTCTAGTCCGCCGATAAAGTCCTGAAACGAGAGCCGTACCACATAGAGTTTGCCCTGGATCAGGGAAGATGACACGAGCGGCTTTCCATCGGTATCCAATAAATTTCGACGAACTACGATGCCTTTGGATTCCTCCTTCATTCTGGTGTCAGTTGGCACGCCGCCGGTCTCCCAGGAGTAGTAAAGCGGGCCATTTCCGGAATTAGTGATGACAACGAAGCCGTTGGTGAATCCGGCAAGAACCGAATGGAATGAATCCCGATTTGTGAATGATGTGACTTGTGCTCCCTTGTTCCAGACGATTGATCCGGCCAGAGGTGCGCGATCCTTCGCCAGGAAGCGGCAGTACTTGCCAAGCGCCATCAGGGCGAGAGCGTTTTCCTGAGTAGTGTACCAGCGGCCGTTGATCCTGGCCTTGTTGAGGCGTTCAACGACGGCAGGTAGAAGTGCGCTGGTTGGATCAGCTTCGATGAGTGCGGATAGCAGGATTGCGTCATCCCGCGCGCTCGATCTCAGGCTGCCACCTGTTTCACGGTGTGATAATGGAGTGGGTGCATCGCGAAGTCCTGAAATGAGTTCGTTACCGTCTTTTCTCAGACCACTGGCCATCAGGGCAGCCGCGATGTTGACGCGACATATTCTGTCGTGTTCAAAACCTGGGAGCTGCCTGAGGCGGCCAATTGCGCCGTGCTGTGGCTTTCCGGCCAGCGCCAGAACATATACAGCATATGACCGGACGTAAGCATCAGCGGCCTCTTCATCGTCGCCATGGTGACGACCGGATGCGATGGTGACAACATAGGTGCAGGCTGACTGGAGGCGGTCTGGTGGAACGCTGTATCCGGCTTTAGATGCTTCGACAAGGAAGTGAGTGGCATATACTGATCCCCACGGGTACGCATCGGATCCCAGCCACACTCCGAAACTGCCGTTGTATCGCTGCATTGAGAGGATCCTGGCGATACCGTCGTCAACGAACCTTGTGACCTGGTCGCTGGTCAGCCAGCCAGGGTACATCTGTTCAGCCAGATCGTGCAGGTAGAGCAGGGGGAAGCTCTTCGATGTTGTCTGCTCCAGGCATCCGTACGGGTACTGAAGAAGGTAACTCAGGCCCCCGCCCAGTTCGACTGAAGGAAGATTGGAGATCCAGATATCGTTGGTACCAGTTCCTTCCATCCATGCGGCAGATATATCCAGTCCGGCAGTGGCACCTGAATCTATTCGGCCACTGCCTGTGAGGGTGATGCGTGTAACCGGTGGGCGTACAGGCAGTTCGATTTCATCGCTGAATAGTTCGGATCCCAATGCGACCTCAATCCGGCACACTCCCGCACCGGGCATTTCGCGCGCCAGGACTGGTACCTCAATATGTGTGGAAGCAGCTTTAGGCACTGAAACACGCCAGACTGTCGAGGTTCCGCCTTCGCACTCGAGCGAGCCGCGGCACAAAACGGTTACAACAGCCTCACCGGCTTCGCCTGTCTCGTTGAAGATGTGTACCGGCATGTTGCAGCGGTCGCCTGGCGCAAGAAATCGCGGGAGCCCGGTCTGTACAATTAACGGTCGCTTAACTTTGACGGTTGCTTTAGCGTTGCCGAATCTCTGCCTGTCGACTGCTACGGCCATCAGTCGCAACTGGCCAGTGAACTCAGGGACCTCGAAACTGACTTTTGCTTTTCCTGATGCATCGGTGTTGAAGGTTGAAGACCAGAGCGCCACTGGCTTGAAACGCCTTGTGCGGACGGGATTAAGTCGTCTGCCTAATGATGCCAATCCGTCACCGCCAGGCAGTGAGGTGCCTTCAGTGAGCTGTTCTACCAGCTCAGGCATCAGCAGTTCATACAGGTCGTGTTGTGTTACACCGCAGCGCCGTGGAGCGAAGAAGAACGCATATGGGTCGGGTGTCTCAAAGGCCGTAAGCATACAGATGCCTTCATCAACGGCGGCAATTACTACCTCAGCTTCCGCACCGTGACCGGCAGAGTCGAGTGTTTCAACATCAACTTCCAGCTTCTGCCTGGGGCGTGTGATTTCAGGAACTGTGAGTTTGACACTCAGCCTGCGTTCCGGTGAGTCAACAAGGAGCAGGCACTGCCCGAACGCCCGGTGCGGCCCCCAGATCTTCTCGGACTTAGCAGGCTTTATGACACTGATTGAGCAGTGAACATTTGGTGTAAAGGCGGCGTCAACCGCGATTTCCACCTCGGCGCTGTTATTGGTCATGTTGAGAAGCCAGTGCCGGATCACGTTTGTGGATTCGACCGTTACCATGGCTTTTCCCGCGAAGGGCGCGCGGATCATGAGCCGCGCGGTCTCGCCGGGAAGATATCGCTCTTTGTCCAGTTTGAGCTCAACGGTGCCTTGCGATTCCATGGACCGGTCACTCCACTCCTGTCCCTCTTCGCATGCGTTGAACTCGACCGATGATGAGACACCGGAGTCCGGATCCGTTACTGCGAGACGGTATTGCCCCCAGTCGGCTGGCGTGAAAGAGAATGTTCCGGTGCCGGTGTTTACGATCATGTCCCGTGAGAGCACTTCAGACGTCTGTTCCTCGGAACACCAGGACCAGGTCCCATTGTCCTGGCGTCTGACGATGGATGACCAGACGGTCTTTTCGATAACCGCCTTCAGGTGTGAGGTGTTGCTGACGACTGAGCCGTCAGGACGAACAAGAACGATATCAAAAGAGGATTCCTTTCCGATTGTTCCGAGGCTCCGGCTGTTTTTGATACCGATGTAGAACGGATACACGTCGACATTCCGGCTGCTCACGGCAGTTATGGCGCGGCCGGAGGTTTCGGTAACGGTGCCGATGAGTACGGCACGGAGCGATGCGGCAGGGCGCCATCCGGCGTCGGCCCTGGTGCAAAACTCAGCTTTGCCATCGGCATCAAGCCGGTTGACGCCCAGGGGTTGAAGCACTGTCTTGAAGTCTCTGCGTGAGTCGCCGAAAAGGAAGCCGGGCCACCGGGAGGGAGTAAATTCCTGTGGCCGGAACTCTACAATGCCTTCTGCTGACAGACCTGCGGCAGGGCCTCCGAAGAGGTGCTGTGCCGAGACAATAAACCGGATGTCGTTTATTGGACTACACCGTGTGGCATCAGTCTTCACATCTGTGCTGATCTGCGGGGGCGCAAATTCCTCCACAGAGACGGAGGTTGTACCCAGTTCCTTTGAATCGGTCAGTTCAATGTTGAACTTATAGCGGCCTGTAGGAACATAGTCGGGGAGGGGGACTGCGAACTCAGCTGTTCCGTATTCGTTGAGCATTCCGGAATATTTCCCAAGCAACTTGCTGTCAGGACGAATGGCGACCAGCGTTACTGGGAAGGGGCGTGGACAGTCGGCATTCCTTGAACGGATGATGGTCTTAAGACGTACGGTTTCGCCGGGTCTGTAAACTCCCCGATCTGTGAAAAGAAAAGCCTCGTAGCCGGACGAGAGATAGTTGCGCCCGCCTTGATCGTCAGGGTTTGCGACGCGACAGGCATTGAGAACAATATATGTTGTGTCTTCTCCTTTCTCAGCCGTTATGACAAATGGTGAACCGGGGAGGTTGTTTGTAGAGAAGCTGAGTCGTGCGAGTCCATTGGAGTCGGTTGTTCCTGACGCCAGTTCCTGGTTCTTTTCGGAGTAGAGCCGCACGGTTGCGTTGTCTACTGAAGACAGTGTTCTTATGGAATTGGCCCAGACGACAACATCTGAGAGCCCGAGTTTGGCTGTGATTCCTATGTCGCTGACGACCAGGTGCTGCCGATCGCTCGCTGTACGGTTGCCATCCGTGCCTGTGATCTCCACAAAGTAGACGCCGGCTTTTCCGCCTGTGAGCTCGCGCGCGGACAGTTCGTGGCGGACGATCTCGCTCGATGATGCTTTGAATGAAGTGTCTTTTTCAAACACCTTGCTGCCTAGTGTATCGGAGCTCTCGAACTCGTAATAGGAACTTCGTGACCCGCGCATGGCCAGGTAAACGATGTTATTCCCGTACACCCGCCGGACAGTGACTTTGTACTTTCGCAGGTTCATCGTCTCGAACTTGAGGAGCATATTGCCAAGTGGTGAGAGATACTTGCCCTCCAATGTGATGCGCAGCCCCGGTTCGGCGTCGTCGAAATACACTGAGCGCGCTACGTTGTTCTTAAGGCCTGGGCCGCTCTTTGCATTCAGTCCGGCCTTGAAAGTCAGGCTGTAGCGGCATCCCGGCTTGAAATTGCCGCTGATCCTGACAGCGCTATCCTGGTGACCGTATGAGTCTCCGGCTGGCTCGATAGTGAATGTGACTGCCGGCTCGATTGTCATATATGCAGTGATAGTTTGGGGGTCTACTTGAGAGCTGAATGAAGCTACTATGGACCTTGGTCCGAACGGTCCCCGCATTTCGGGGCCGACATTCATAACTTTGAGGTCATTCTTGTAAATCAGGACAGGCCGGCGGATATCGGAAGTGAGACCAAGCGGGCCAGCGGTGCTTTGCAGGCCGGCGGAGAGGCAGACATCAAGCTCATTTGTTGCGGCCAGAAGGCTGTCTGCCGGGACGGTGACAATGACGTCCCTTGTGCTGCCGCTGAAGGAGGTGATCTCGAAAGGCAGATTGGTTGATGAAGATCGGTTGTCAATAGTCACGTGCTGCGCCAGATCATTCTCTGTTACAGGCAAATTGAATCTGAGCTGGATTACCGCAGTCTTTCCCGGTTCAAAGCCGATCTGTTGTGCCTGCACTACGGAGAGGGGTTCAGTTCGAAATGCAAATTGTTTCATGTTCTTCACCGGTCGCGAGTCAGTTGAACGGAGACCACGGATCAGACTGGCTTTAAGTTCCGTGCACTTTGGCCAGTCATTATCAGGCTTGAAGACCAATTCATCGCATCCAGTCCACTTGAAGAGTCCGGCAGCGGGCGGTGTCATTGTGACAGGCCCGATTCTCTCCCATTTGCCGGTTTCCAAATGGGAGACCATGTCACTTGTGAACTTCACGACAAGGGAGTCCCTTCCCATCAAATCACCTGACTCCGGGGAGATCATGCGGGCACTTACGAATTGCGGCGAAGCCCATTGCCACACTGCCGGTAGAACGGCAATGGCGTTAACAATGATGAGAAGGATCCCGAGAATGAACCAGCGATTGCGTGAATAGATTGCCATGAAAGAGTCTCCTGTTTCTGTTTGTACCTGTTATGGAATAAAAACAGTGAGACTATGGAATTGTAATGAGGCAGGATGATGACAGAGAAAAGAATAATTGTGACAGAAAAGCCGTGAACGAATTGAAAGAGATCAGTCGGCCATCTCAATCCTTATCAAAATCGACTGATTTCGATAAGGGAGGGCGCGGTGCAATAGCTATCAAGCCAAGGATCCCACGGCAACAATTCACTAACTTATCCATCGTTCTCGTCCTCAGCGAGGCGGAGCCGAGCGGTCCTCGTCC
>JBAXMA010000199.1:0-6433 GCA_037134535.1 bacterium | reverse complement strand
GGAAGTTGCGGTGGTGGACTTAGCAAATGGATCTTGATCATCCTGACGCTGGCGGTTGTGGGAGTGCTGATCGCAAAGAATACCGGTAAGAAGCTGGAACCGGCGAGCAATGCAACCGTGGCCGTTAACGTTGCCAGCAGCAACGCGGTCGTTCCGGAAGCAGCCAGTCAGGGAAAAGCAATCCCGCGCGTGGTGGATCTCGGGGCAGCCAAGTGCATTCCCTGCAAAATGATGGCACCAATCCTGGAGGATCTGAAGAAGACCTACGCAGGAAAGCTGGACATTGAATTCATTGATGTCTGGGTAAATCCGGATGCCGGAAAGAAGTACGGAATCAACCTTATACCGACGCAGATATTCTATGATGCAGCCGGGAAGGAACTGTTCCGGCATGAGGGATTCTTCGGTAAGGATGACATCCTGGCAAAATGGAAAGAGCTCGGCGTTGACCTGCCATCCGGCTCATCTGCAGACGGTAGGGCGAAGCCTCAGGCTGAGCCGCAGGTCGATGGGTAAGCTTCCGGCTCAGCCGGAGGCTTCGCCCTACCTGAGAGAGGACAAATGCAATGCTTGAGCAACTGTTTATATACTTATCACATGCGGTCGAGGGCTCGGCTGGATTAGCACTGGGTGCCGCCTTTGTGTGGGGCGTGCTGAGCATTCTTCTGAGTCCCTGCCATCTGGCGAGCATTCCGTTGATCGTTGGGTTCATTGACAAGCAGGGCCGGATCACGACCCGGCGGGCGTTTGCGATCTCCCTTCTTTTCGCAGTGGGCATTCTTATCACCATTGGCGTAATCGGGGTCATCACGGCGGCAGCCGGGCGGATGATGGGCGATATCGGGCAATGGGGCAACTACGCGGTAGCCCTCATATTCTTCATTGTCGGTCTCTATCTGCTCGATGTGATACGGCTGCCCATGCCGGACGCGGCACAGCCTGGTATGAAAAGCAAAGGAATGCTGGCTGCGCTCTTTCTGGGTCTGGTATTCGGTATTGCGCTTGGCCCCTGTACTTTCGCCTTTATGGCACCCATGCTGGCTATGACGTTCAAACTCGCGTCGACCAACCTGCCGTATGGCATACTCTTGCTTTTGCTCTACGGTGTGGGACACTGTGCGGTGATCGTGCTGGCTGGCACTTTTACCGGGGTCGTCCAGCAATATCTCGATTGGAACGAGAAGTCCAGAGGTGCGGTTGTCCTCAAGAAGATCTGCGGAGTACTGGTACTCTGTGGCGGACTGTACCTTATCTATACAGCTCGGTAAACGGAGGGGTTCTAGACTAGTGGATATCATTAAACCAGAAAGTCGTCCCGGGGATGCATTACCGGCCACCGCGGCAAAGCCATCAACCGCGTCCCGCCTGGGACTCGGCATTGACGCTGGCGGCACCTACACTGATGTGGTCATCTGCGATTTCCAGACGGACCGCGTCCTTCAGAAAGTCAAGGCACTCACGACTAAATGGGACTTCACCATTGGCATCAGTCAGGCTCTTGACCAGCTGGACGTCGATGTCCTGCGTCAAGTGGATCTGGTGACCCTGTCAACCACACTGGCCACCAACGCCATTGTAGAAGGCCGGGGACAGCCGGTGGGGCTGCTTCTAATGCCTCCTTACGGCCTCTTTGACGAGGAGGACGTCTTCCACCGTCCGTTCCACGTCATTCAGGGCAAGCTTGAGATTGACGGCACCATCCTCGCGCCGGTAAACCCGGACCAAGTCCGCCGTTTCATCCATGAGTTGATAGACAAGCAAGGGGTCCGTGCTTTTGCTGTATGCGGCTACGCGAGCCATGTTAATCCAGCGCACGAGCTGGAAGTCAAAGAGTTGATCCGCCAGGAGTGCGACTTGAGCGTAACCTGCGGCCACGACGTGAGCGAAGGGCTGAACTACCGGATAAGGGCCATAACGGCTGTGCTGAACGGGCAGATCATCCCCTACCTTGAGGCCCTCATCGACCAGGTGCAGCAGGTTCTGAAACAGCGTGGCATTCACGCCACATTGATGGTCGTGAAGAGCGACGGCTCGCTTATGAGCGCCAAGGCCGCACGCAAGCGGCCCATAGAAACGCTTCTATCCGGCCCGGCCGCCAGTGTTTCCGGCGCACGTTACCTGTCCGGCCTCAACGAGGCCATCGTGTTGGACATGGGCGGCACAACAAGCGACACCGCTATTATCAAAGCCGGCAGAGTACAAACATGCGATGAGGGTGCGTATGTAGGAGGTCGCCAAACGCACGTCAAGGCACTCGACATGAGAACTATGGGACTGGGGGGCGACAGCCACATCACCTGTAGACATCGCGAGCTCCGCATCGGTCCGCGCAGGGTGGCCCCCTTCTGCTGGCTTGCAAGTCGGTCCGGCTCATGGCCGGCTGCTCTTGACTGGATTGACCGCCGCGTGGACAAGAATGATTCCTCCTCCGGCATCATGGACATGGTGAGTCTCAATGTGCAGGAAACACCTCTGGCTCTGGACAATACCGAGAAGCGTATCATGGAGGCACTGATGCACGGACCACTAAGCCTGGACGAATTGTCTAACCGGGTCGGCATCATAGCCTGGCAACTCCTGCCACTGGAACGACTTGAGGAGAACCACATCATCCAGCGGTGCGGACTGACTCCAACCGATGCACTTCACGCGACTGGTCAACTCAGCCTGTGGGACGCGGACGCCGCCAGGCGAGTCTGCTCGATATACAGCCGGCTCCTGGGTATTTCGCCGGAGGATCTGACTGAGAGAATCCTCAGACAGGTGGTGAAACATATGGCTGTTGAGTTACTGAAGATGCAGCTGGCTGATGATGTTGATCCTGACGATCTGGAACATTCGCCCACAACCATGGCCATGATAAATAACCTGCTGAACGGCGGTGGAGAAGATTACGCCGTCAGCGTCAAACTCCATCGGCCCATCGTAGGCATAGGAGCGCCGGTGCATTTCTTTCTTCCGCAGGCAGCGCGACTGCTGGGCACATAAGCCGTAGTGCCGCCGCACGCTGACGTGGCCAACGCCATCGGCGCGATCACCTCCTGCGTGTTCGTACATCAGCGCGTGGAAATCTGTCCCAATGATACGGAGATGTTTACGATCCGCGGACTGGAGGGCACTCCTGTCTACGCGGATCTGGAGGAGGCAACGCAATACGCAACGGAGGAACTGCGCCGCAACGTCCTACGGCTAGCCAGCATTGCCGGCACCGATTCGACCACTGTCGAAATCATACTGAATGACCGCAGCGCGCCCCTCACGAACGGCAGCGACTTCTTCATCGGTCGCCGGATCGAGGCCAGAGTGACCGGACGGCCGAGAATAGAATCACCGCAGGAAAGGTAACGATGAAAACATTGATTGTGGTGAATGCTGGCATTTGCGGGTTCCAGACACGGATTCATGCCGACAGCGACGACTCCCAGAACGTGACGTTCAAGATCGTCAGTGCGTGCGAGAAAGTCAGGGCGTTCGGCGCGGCCCTGATTGCAAAGGGCCCTGTGGATGGCTATGCCGAAATCGGTGCAGGCTCGGACGGAGCAATCCTGACGACGGCCAGAGAAAGTCTGAAAGGCTGTTGCGCCGCCTGCGCCGTGCCGGTCGGCGCGTTCAAAGTAATGCAAGTAGCCGCGGGCGTGGCGCTGCCTCAGGATGTAACGCTCAAGATAAGTGCGGAGTAGTTCAGCGCTCTTCGTCATGGCTTTTCACTGGCAGTCTCCTGATATCATACGCCAGACTGCCTTGCCCTCAACACAGATCGAGGACCCATAGGCGCCTTGCACCTTTGTGCAGACTCTCAGATCTCAACGCTCACACGCGGCATCTGCGATCATGCGCGGCTCAGCCGGAGGCTTCGCCCTACCATTTAAGACTACGGCCTCTGGATTGGCAGAGCGGGCAGCCTGCGGATCTGCGTCGCTGCAGGGATGGCCACCCGCCCGACGCAGAAGTCACATAAAGGCCATTGACACACAACTCCCAACGCTGCTATAGTTCGCCATTTAACGAAATGAAGGGCCATCATGAATAGCGAAGCTATGCGATCAACTTTGCGCGTTACGAAAGCGCTGGCCGACATTCAACGCGTCCGTATCCTGATGATGCTGCAAACAGGCGAACTGTGCGTATGCCAGATCATTGAAGTACTGGGACTGGCGCCTTCAACGGTCTCAAAACATCTTTCCATTCTGAATACTGCAAACCTTGTGGATTCCCGCAAAGAAGGCCGGTGGGCCTATTACCGCCTACCGGCGGGAAACGCCGGGGCATTCAGTAAACCTGTGGTGAGATGGTTAGGCAACACCTTGAAGGACGACGAAACAATCAAACAGGATCTGGAGAAGCTCTGGAGTGTCGTGGCCTGTGAGCCCGGAAGCCTCTGCCGACGGCAAAGAGAACGATAATAACAGAAAGGATGAAGATGGACGAGAAGACAAAAGAGCTGATCGCGATTGGAGCGTCGATTGGCGCGCATTGTCAGCCGTGCCTGACATATCACGTCGCGAAGGCAAAGGAAATCGGCATGACGGAGAACGAGATTACCGAGGCTATTGCTGTCGGACAGATGGTTGAAAAGGGCGCCATGTCGGCCATGAGGCAGTTTGCGGCGGGGGTATTTACTGCCGGGACGGAAGCTCCGCCGGCGGCATGTTGCGGGGCCGTAAAAGCAAAGAAGAAACGTTGTTGCGCCTGAACGGCGGGAAAGGAAGATGAGAGAGTGAACGAACAAAATGACAAACAGAATCAGGTGTCTGGGAATTGCGATGGAGGGTGCTCCTGCAACACCGCCCGACCAGCGGGAAAGACGCGTGTGATTGTGGGGGTGATTGTACTGGTAGTCGCCGGTGTTCTGGTGGCGCGGGCAGTGGTGAAGGACAAAGGTACCGCAACTGCACCGGCACCAGGCGGGTTTGCCGCTCTGGCTGCTACAGAGCAACCGTCCAGGACTGACGTCACGGCTGCACCATCTGACACGATTGCAGCAAAGGAAATCGCTTCGCTCTCAGAACTGAACGTGGTTGCCACGAATTCGGTCGGTGTCTTCATTTACGTGCCTGGCAAGAGCGAAGCAATCGCTAAAGCACCGGTGTCACAAATGCTGAGCGCTGTTCGTACAATGGAACCCCAATTGAAAGGCGGCAAGATCGGCATTTTCTCCCTGAAGACGGATTCACGAGACTCTGAACAAGTCGCCTCACAAATGACCGTACCGGTCGTGCTCGTAATGGTCAAGGGAGGCGGTATGGCGCCAGTATCAGGCGAGATTACCGAAACGAAACTTGTCCAGGCTTATGTGACCGCGTCAAGCGCGAGTGGTTGCGGGCCGGCATCATCCGGGTGCGGACCCTCAGGCTGCAAGTAGGACACGGCTATGGCGGACATGCTGAAATGGGCCACGGACACTCTCCAAGCCGCCAGCATGGGACCCGCGGCACTGCCGCTGGCGTTCCTGCTGGGACTGGTGAGTGCCATCGCCAGCGCATGTTGTACACTGCCGGCTATGGGAATGCTGGTTGCCTATTCGGGCACGCAACGGGACACCAACCGTCGCGGAGCACTTGTCTCAGCCGTTTGGTTCATGGCAGGGACAACGCTGGCACTGATAATTCTCGGATTCTTAGCCGGGTTGATCGGCCAGGCGGCACAGGCTTTTCTTGGACGGTACTGGAAGTTATTCACTGGCGTCGTGGCGGTTCTCTTCGGGATGGCCACAGTGAAGCTGCTTCCCTTCAAATTGCCGAGTCGCGCCCGGAAGGAGGACGCACCTCCAGCATCCGGCAGCAAGATTGGAGCGGCCCTGGGCGGGCTTATTCTAGGCGGCGGAATTGCGGCCTGTTCGATGCCGTGTAATCCGGGCATCTTCATTGTCATTGGTGCCAGCATACTAATGGGGAAGATGTTATGGGGCATGGTGCTAATGGCCGCGTTCGGAGTCGGCTTCAGTCTTCCGCTCACCGCCATCCTGTTCGGCGTATCATTTGGCAAAGCCTCGCTCAAGATGCAGAAGGCCGATGCTGCTATCAGAACGGTCGCTGGAGTCCTCTTGATTGGAACTGGCTTGTACTTATTGGCTACTTTTTAAGGCATTAACTGTAAAACAACATAAACACCGGGAGGAGTTAAGTATGGATGATAAATCGAAGAAGAATGGAAAGAAGAAGGGCATCTTTGCGTTACTGATGGAGTCAATTGCCAAAAGCAATGACGGCTGCGGACCGGGCTGTGGTTGTCACGCGGAAGACAACGGCAAGAAGGCTAAGACCGGCAAGGCTGAGGGTGATGCGAAGAAGAAGTAGGCCTGGAAATTGTCAATGTCTGATTCTGATAACGTCCGATCCGGGACCAGCCGGGAGATACTGGTTCTTGTGTTCGCCCCTGCAGTGATCACGGCGTTGACCCTGACTAGCTGGCGGCTCGCCCACTGGCATATGGG
>JBAXMA010000198.1:0-6437 GCA_037134535.1 bacterium | reverse complement strand
GTGAACCATATGCCGGCGAGCGCGATCTGCCGCAGCTCCTATCGTTAGGAGGACGCTGACAGATTGTATCGCCTTTGCGGCAGAGCACAACTGCCCTGCGCGGGAATGCCGTGCTGACGCCCTCCAATTCAGCGGACCTGCGCTTTATTCAGCGCCTCTGTGTATAATGAAATGACGTGGGGGACGTTGGAACATTTCGGAACCGACAGAGTCAAGAGGGAGTGACGCCGAAGCGCGCAATGACGTTCAGAGAACAACTTGCGTCGCGGATCGTTGCGAGTGCCATGACGCTTTACGAGCGGGTTGGTAGCAGTTCGGGGCTTGACCATGGCGATGACACGTCGGAGATAGCGCGCAAACGACTCGCTCGCTGGCGGAAGAATGCGGCAGATGATGATCCCGACAAATTCGCTCGGCGCCTCGGTTGGGACGGTCTCGATGAACGTACGGCGATTCGCCTCTTGGGTTCCATGGAGGCGCCTCTTTCCCCTGAACCAGAGTGGGTTGCGACACTCGAAGATTGTCTTGATGCGGTTGCGGTTGCTTGCGCGAAACGGCGACAGTCTCCGAATGACAATGAGTCACTCGACGATTACTTCCTGCCAATATGCCGGGCCGTTGCGGAACGGGCAAGGCAAGGCTTCGAGCAAAGCGTTGAAGAACGGTACGCACTTTTACCACACACCGCGTGGTCTGATCTCACCAACGGACTGCATCTTCGACTCTGGTCGTTGCTCCGCCCCGTTCTGGATGCAGAGTTCCGCCTATTTGTCCACTCAAGACAGTCGTCTCTCACCGTGCATTTCCGTAATGTCGCGGGGCTTGTCGAATATGACCTCCGGGAGTTCTTCCATCAACTGTCTCAAGACGGGATGGTTTGCTTCTTTGAGGATTACGCCTTTCTGGCCCGACTAGCAGCCGTGATGGTTCGGGAGTGGCAGGAAGCGACGGACGAATTCGTGACGCGCTTGTGGGAGGACCGTCATCTACTACAGGCATTCATCGGTTCAGAGGCACCATTACCTGCTGTCCAGCGAATCCAAGGAGGAATCTCGGACTTCCATCACGGCAGTCGTTCTGTGCTCGTGCTGACCTTTTGTGACGGACGGAAGGTTGTTTACAAGCCCAAAGACATGTGCATGGAGCGGGGTTTCTCGGATCTCTTGCGATGGCTGGATGCGGCATGCTTGGAGCCGCGTCTCAAGTCTTTGCAGGTCATGGAGAGACAGGGCTATGGCTGGGTCGAGTACGTTAACCACGCCGAGTGTTCCGACGAAGACGAGGGGCGTCTTTACTTTGTACGATGTGGCATGTTGCTGGCGCTCTGCTACCTTCTCGATGGTACGGATATTCACCACGAGAATGTTGTCGCATGCGGAGCGGACCCTGTCATTGTTGACCTCGAAACGATCTTTCACCCACAGTACCCGGAAGATGAGTCCCTCATCGGCGCTGCTCAACGCGCCGCTGGACGCAGGGTGTGGAAGTCGGTTCTGCGCACAATGATGCTCCCGAATTGGATGGCCGACCACGACGGGCACAGATTCAATGTCGGGGGCATGGGGGCGCAAGAGGCGAACGATACACGGTCGGCGAATGTTCCGCGCCTAAAGGGCCGCCTACTCTCGACTGAGGACTACCGGGAGGACGTGGAGGAAGGGTTTCGTAAGCTCACAGGGTTCTTCATCGAGAACAAGCATGTGCTTTGCGGAACAAGTAGCCCGCTGAACGTCTTTCGTGGAACGCCGGTCCGCTTCGTCCTGCGGCCTACCAGAGTATACAACCAACTGATGCGCCGAATACTCCATCCTGCTTTTCTGCGTGAAGGTATCGATGCAAGCATTGAGATTGATACACTGGCACTGACGTACGTACACAGGTTGAAGCGACCGACCGACTGGTCGGTCCTTTACGCGGAGCACAATCGGTTACTCACCCTGAACACTCCTTACTTTCAGACACGTACTGACTGCCGCAATCTGGTCCTAGACGGAGGGGGAATCCTTCGAAACTATTTCCGGTCGACCGCTTTTGATGAAGTGATCAAAAACATTGCTTCTCTGACTCCTGGAGAAATCGAAGAGCAACTGCAGTTTATTAGGGCGTCCTTCCACACATTTCGTGCGCTACCTGCATTCGTCAATGAACGTATAGAGATTGTCTGTAATACTGCAGATGCGGAGGGAGGCGAGTATTCGACTAGCTCCCACAACTCGCCAACGCGTGGTCGCTTTCTTGAAGAGGCAGAGCGAATAGCCGACACGATAATGCGCACACGCATTGTCGCGACCGATGGCACCTCGACATGGATCGGTATGCAGTTCATACCAGCACTCAACCGATATGAATTTCAAGTTGTCGATCACGGACTCTATGCGGGAAACAGTGGGTGCGCACTTTTCCTAGCGTGCGTGGCGCGCGAGACTGGAAAAGGCACTTACGCCGACGCGTGCCGGTCGGCTATGGAGGCGATACGTGCGCGGATCCGTCAAGACCCGTCGCGATACACTGGAGTACTCGGATTAGGCGGCTTCAACGGCATGGCTTCGGTGGCGTACGCACTGCTGAAAAGTGGCAATTTGCTTGGTGACAAAGCAATGGTTGCGGATGCCGAACGAGCCCTCAATTCAATTGCCCCCGCGCTAGTCGGTGCGGACCGGCAGATTGACGTCATGCTTGGAACGGCAGGGGCGCTGCTAGTCCTGCTGGACGGTGCACGTGGTGGTGACGAGAGGATGATGGGTCTGGCGAGGATGTGCGGAGATCACCTGCTTGCGACTCTTCCCAATGAGTCTTCGGGTGACGCCATCTGGCACATGTATCCACGAACCGGCATTTCGCACGGGTGCGCTGGCGTTGCTATGGCGCTTGTACGGCTTGCAGCGGCAAGCGGCGAGAGGCATTACCTTGAAGGGGCCCGTTGCCTTGTGGAGTTTGAAAACGGGTTCTGGAATGAGGAGTTCGGGAATTGGATCGATGGCGATGGCGAAAGGACCTTCTACGGGATGGCGTGGTGTCATGGTTCTCCAGGCATCGTTCTGGCACGACTAAACTGCCTTGCCGTGACCAATGATGCCCTTTGGCATGTCAACGTTGACCGTGCTCTTGAGGAGATTACGAAGCTTTCGCTCTCCCCTGTAGACAACCTATGTTGTGGCACGCTAGGACGCTGCCTGGTGCTTCTTGAAGCCGCCAAGGTGACGCATAGGCAAGAATGGCATTCTGCGGCGTGGACACTCGCTCTTGGCGTGCTTGACAAGGTAAAGTCGCAAAGAGGAGCATACAATCTCGTTTCCGACATGCCACCGGTAGTGTCCAACCCTTCTCTGATGCAAGGGCTTGCCGGTGTCGGTTTTGGTTTCCTGACGCTTGCTGGCATGAGGGACAGCACGCGTTTGCCGGATGTCTTGACCCTACAATGAGAGGGAGGGGATGCAATGCCGATTATTGAGATCAAAAGTGAATTTGCCAAGCGATGGCATGCCCGGCGGAAATCGCAGCTCGATGCCGAGAGGGACGAGGTAACCCGAAGGGTTCTGGCGCGAGATCCTCAACGAGGAATGTTGACACTCGATATCGAGCCGACAAACGAGTGCAACCTGCGGTGCGTAATGTGCGCACGCACCGTATTCGGATATGGCCAAAAGGCCACAACACCCATCGGGTTCATGGATATGACGACCTATTGTCGAATAATCGACGAGGCATCCGCGCTCGGCGTTATGAGCCTCCGTCTGGCGTGGTACGGAGAGCCTCTCCTGCATCCTCATATTGGTGAGATGGTCAGGTATGCCAAGGGGCGTGGCATAGGCGATGTTGGATTGAACACGAACGCAACATGCCTGGACCGTCCCAAAGCCATCGAACTCGTGGAATCAGGCTTGGATCGGTTGATGTTCTCCGTAGATTCGCCCTATCCGGAGCAGTTCGAGCAGATCCGGAAGGGCGCGCACTTCGACACAGTGATAGAGAGTATTCGTCAGTTTAGACACATTCGGGACGAACATCATGCAGAGAACCTTCTTACACGAGCAACTATGGTAGTGATGAAGGAAAATGCGGCATGCTTCGACGATTACGTGTTGTTACTGGCAGAATACGTAGACGTTGTGGCCACTAGCGGCTTCCATGATTTCAGTGTATCACGGGAAGGCGGCAAATCCCAGGCGACAGCGAAGTTTGCATGCCCCTACCTTTGGATAAGCATGGTTATCGGCTGGGACGGAAGGGCATTTGCATGCACCATCGACGCCGAACGCAACATGAGCATGGGTGACGCTTGTCACCAGGGGCTATCCGACATTTGGCGGAGCAACGCGTACGAACATCTCCGCGGCCTGCACGCTAGTGGACAATGGGAAGATGTGCCCTTGTGCCGCAAGTGTAACCTGGTGAGTCTATTCTTGGGAGTTGCCGCCGAACAAGCTGCAACGACTACAGGCCCACGGCCACCTTGATGAGGGCCGTTCTGCCTGACACCATGTGCAATCCCGACACTGCGATGCCATGCGTCCAACTGTGGTTTCTCCGGGCGAGACAGCGAACAACACCCCGGATCCGCGTTGATGATGGTCGTTGCCGGCAGACCAAGAGTGTACCACCCTGATGCATAATGCCTTTCGACACCAGAAGACCCACGCCTCGGAGGCGGGTCAGATCAGAATTCAATCTAGCCATTGCCCTTTCCCCTCAGCTTCTCTCTCTCGACCGAAAGTTGAGATCTTTTGGCTCTATCCAGCCATAGGGAGGCTTTCCCGCCGCCACCACCGGAGCGATAGGGCCCTTCCATGTTCTGTCCAGCCAACACTAATGTGTAGCTTACCCCCGGGTTTGAACGTCCCCTCTTCACGATCTCCTTGCTATCGAACTTGAACATGGACTCGAACACGCGACCCGCAAACGTCATAATTGCCCCGTCGTCAGGTGGGTAGTATTCCATCTCGCCCGCAATGGTTCCGCTTACAGCATCGCAGGCTGTTACACGAAGAACGAAGCGGAACATATCGGACGATCCGTGTTCCTCCCCGAACACAGGCGGATCGTTTGTCAACGCGCTCAGTATGTAGGCATAGCCTGCTGCATTCTTTTCTCTCTCTGTCGCAAGCTGCCGCTCTCTCTTTGCCTTATCTAGCCACAGAACAGCCGTGCCTTTCTGAAGTATAAGCCATCCCGAAGACTTGTACTCACCAGCCATGTCCCCGCCAGACAGTTCCAAGGTATAGTCAATGCCCGGGGTGGAGCGGCCTTGCTTTACAACAGCCCTGCTGTGAAATTCAAGCGCATGACTGGAAACGAGACCGTCAAACGTCATGATTGCCCCGTCGTCAGGTGCGCAGAACTCCATCTCACCTGAAACCGTTCCGTTTCTAACATTGAAGGCTTTCACATGAAGCCGAAATGGATGCGTTCCCATCGACACGCCGTACGTTGCGCGCTCCTCACCGCACACAGGTGGCTCGTTTGTCAACGCACCCATGATGTAGGCATACTCTGCGGCACTCTTCGCTTCCGCGGATGCCTTATTCCTCGCCATTTCAGCCGCCCGGTACTTAAAGGCCACCGCGAGTAGCGCCAGACTCAGCATCGCAGCCAGAACGATCATACAGGTTATGGTGTCAATGCGCTGTTTCATGCAGCCATCTTCGTCTTCACGCTTGGGTTGCAGACTCTGCATTGAATACACGTTTGGGCCTGCTAGCGATGTGTGCGCTCCGATGCCGGGTTTGTGTGGCGCCCTCGCCCAGAACGCTACCGGTCTCTTGACCGATCACTGTTCAACACCGTTTATTTTCACGTGTATCCCAATGCTCTTCAGTCTATCAGTAATGCTTCTCGGTGGAGGCGGAGGCGGTGGTTGGGTAAACACATCTCCCTCAAGTTCCTTAACAAACCGCACGTCAGAGTATGTAATCCTCATAGTGAGTTTGTTGTCACTATACATATCGCACATCATGGGGAACATGAGCCCCCCATCAATGCGTTTGTAGTCCTTTAGATGCACTTCTACGAAATGCTTATCTGCTGAAGTCGCTCCCTCATGGCGAGCTTCCTTCACGAGATACCCCGTCTGTTGATCGAAGTATAGAGTACCCCGCAATCCATCCATGCTAGTTGCCTGTACTACCTGGACCTGATTGCCCTCGAACATTTCCGGAGCGGAGAGCACGAGAGACCCATCATCTACAGACAGAAGATCAGCCAGGTTGAAGCGAGCGTCTTTCAATTTCGCCCGCATGTGTGCCAGTGATGCATCCGCTGGCTTGCCATCAACAGTAGACCACGTTGCATCCCCCACAATGGTCGACTTTTGCACAACTGACCGGCCCTTCTTCTTGAACACAGTTGTCATCTTGAGTTTATCCGGCCACTGGAAGTTAACCTCACACGTGAACGGGACATCCTTCCATGGACCAGAAGAAGGTGTCCCTGTATATTTC
>JBAXMA010000197.1:0-6463 GCA_037134535.1 bacterium | reverse complement strand
GAGAACCTGTTCTTCTCCATACTGCTCCACCATTCTCTGCATCCGCTCTGTCTTCAATTCAAGCCGCCGCTCACCTGCTGCCTCTAGAAGGAGAATCGCACAATCCGGAGAGCGAGTTGACAACACTTCACAGCAGGGAGTTGGAGCGCGTCTCTCGGCATAGGGATACGCCGACGTATCCACGCTTTCGAACGAGAAGGTCCGGTCGACACGCAAATCCTCCTCAAGACTGATCTCAATGGCACCAGCAGGAAGATGTGCGGCCTGTGAAGCACCACGGTAGAATGACACATGTGAGACAACCTGCGCGTACCGACGATCATGCCGGTGGTCGTGCCGCTGCCAATCGGATGCATGAATATGAATTTCAACGTCTCCGACAACGCGTCGCCGTTCCCTGCCTATAAGCAATACTGCGTCAAGAAAATCGGGACCACACTCGAGATTCCACCGGCCGGGGCTCTCAACCACTACTTCCTCACCCGCCAGCGTATGAAGAACCGCCGGTCTGTAGACCTCGTCAAACCAGACACATTGCAGGTGCCTCTCGCTATAAGGAAACCCGTACTTCAGATCATCGACTTCCTTAACCTGCTTAGTAGTCCGGAGTACAACAGTTCTATAGAGCGACGCCACTGGAAAGGCATTGTACTTGTGCACTCGGCGTAGTCTTGACTTACACATGGATAGCAGATAATAGCAATGTCAGTGCGCCTTTGAAAGCGCTTTCTCTCTGGAGCGGTGATGATAAAGGTAGAGAATCTGACAAGACGGTTCGGCAGAACGCTGGCAGTTGACGGCATCTCGTTTACTATAAAAGCAGGCGAAGTTGTTGGCTTTCTCGGCCCAAATGGCGCAGGAAAAACGACGACCATGCGGATGCTGGCTTGTTTTCTGCCACCTACCAGAGGCTCTGTGACAATCGCCGGGTTGGACATAGTAAAGGATTCACTGGAGGTTCGCAGGATAACCGGATACATGCCGGAGAGCGCACCTTTGTATCTGGAAATGCGCGTGCATGACTATCTGCGCTTCAGGGCCAAGTTAAAAGGCCTGTCGGGCATGCGAAAGAGGGACCGGGTGAATGACGTTATTGAAAACTGCGGCCTTACAAATGTCTCGCGGTCCATCATCGGCCGCCTTTCCAAGGGTTACCGGCAGAGGATCGCTCTTGCCGACAGCCTCGTAAACGACCCGGCGCTTCTTCTCCTCGATGAGCCGACAATAGGCCTTGACCCGAATCAGATCAGGCATACCAGAAGCCTGATCAAAAGCCTTGCTCAGCGGCACACTGTTCTTCTCTCCACACATATTCTTTCTGAAGTAGAAGCACTCTGCGATCGTGTTCTGATCATAAACAGGGGGCACATTGTCGCATCCGACACCCCGGCTCATCTTGTGGAATTATTGAAGGGCGCTGCATGTTTTCAGGCCGAGATAAGGGGACCGCTCGAAGATATTCTCCTCAAGTTCAGATCGATCCGGGGAGTACGCAGCGCCAACGGGTCCACCCTGGACGAATGGAACACCATCGTGGTCGAATGCGAGAAAGGAATCGATGTCAGATCAGAACTCTCTGCCATTGTCTCCGCAAACGCATGGCCGCTTCGTGAGCTGAAATCACTCCCTGGCCGGAATCTGGAAGATGTCTTCGTCGAGATGACGAAGGAGGAGGCACTCACTTGAGACATTTCCTCACTCTCTGGCGACGCGAGGTCTCTTCGTACATTGTCTCGCCGGCGCTCTACGTAACCATGTTTGCCGTCCTTGCGGTTGCCGGATGGGGCTTCTGGTTTCTGGCAAAGTGCTCAAGGGGTGAACCACCCAGGCTGGATGTAGTACTCTTCCAGGCGCCTACTCTCTGGGGCATGCTCCTCATTGTCGCTGCAGTTCTGCCAATGAAGCTCTTCGCGGAGGAAAAGCGATCAGGGACGATAGAAACACTGATGACGGCACCTGTAACGGAGGTCGAGATCGTGCTGGGCAAGTATGCTGCAGCGCTCACTTTGTTCACGGTCATTTTCGCGCCCACGCTGGCCTATTCTTTCATTCTGCAGCACAACAGCATCGGCATGGAGTTGATGGACACACGGACAATTGCATCCGGCTATCTGATTTTCTTTCTTGCCGGCGCATTCTACCTTTCCATAGGAATGCTGACATCGTCACTTTCCAGCAGTCAGATAGTCGCAGCGGTATCGTCGTTCTGCATTGTCCTGCTCATATTCTTTGCCGGGGCACTGCCTTCGGTAGTCGGAGGAACGGTCAGCTCGATCTTTGCATACATCTCCCCTGCTCAACACATGACAGATTTCGCACTCGGTGTCGTGGACACCGGACCGGTGATTCTCTATCTGTCCGGTATCGCTCTCATGCTTTTCATTACTGTAAAGGTCATTGAATCCAGACGGTGGCTCTGATTATGAACGTTGAAAACACAGAGCAGGAAGTATCGCGACATCGCTCATGGGGACATCGCAAGCGGTTTGCCACCGGGTTCAACGTGCTGACGTCCCTGATACTGGCAATAACAGCGACTATTCTCCTCAACTATCTTGCAGCGGAGCACTTCCGCTACCGGCGCGATGTAAGCCGGAAACAGTTCTATTCACTGTCAGAGAGAACAAAACACATCCTCACAACAGTCAAAGGCACTATTACCGCTCATGTCGTCTTCAGTGTCTCGAAGAAGCAAAAGGAGACTGTTCAGGACATCATACGACTCCTTGAGGAGTACCGTCAGTATGCCGGAAGAAATGGCTCACTGAGGCTAATCATAAAGCAGGTTGACCCGGACCGGGATCTTGCAACCATAGAAGCTCTGAAACAGAAGTTCGATCTCAGAACTGCTGATGTTGTCCTTTTCGAGTCTGGAGGGCACAGCCGATGCATTGCCGAACGGAATATTATCAAGCGTGAGACCCGCTGGGCCACCCCCGGAACAAGCCTGCAAAGCGTAAAAACGGCATTCTGCGGTGAACGCGAATTTTCCTCAGCAATACTGTCACTGATGGAAAATCGGAAACCTGTGGTCTGTTTCGTAAAGGGTCACGGAGAACGTGACATAGAGGATTTCAATAAAGGTTCCGGATACACGGACATCACCAGAGCGCTTCACTTCGAAAACATCGAGACGCGGTCCGTGCGCCTTACGGATCCAGCTGGCATCCCGGCCGACTGTGACCTGCTCATTGTCGCCGGCCCTAGAAATACGATGCACAGATCTGAGGTAGCAGCGATTAGCGCGTACTTGAAGGCTGGCCGCAGTCTTCTTCTGCTGCTGGATTCCGGACAAGTTTCAGGGCTGGAACCTCTCATGACAGAGTGGGCGGTTGGCCTGCCCGACGAGGTCGTGATCGACAGGACATCGGGATTGAACGCCATAATAGGTACCGGAGAGGAAATCTATATTCATTTGTTTGGAATCCATCCGATTACCGCCGATCTCACTGACATGAGCATGATACTGCCGAGACCGGTTCTACCCCTTGAGACCGCAAGTCCGGCTGCAAACGGCCGCGACGACAAAAAACGCCTTACTATACTGGCGTCCTGTTCGGAAAACGGGTGGGCGGACACCGCCAACTCCACAACGCCAACGTACGACCCGGCAATTGATCGCAAGGGACCCGTCTCTGTCGCACTGGCGGTCGAGCGAGGTCCGTCCGGCGGCATCAATATCGAAGTCAAGCCCACCAGAATTGCTGTGGTGGGCGATTCCGGGTTTGTGGCCAATGGCCAGAGCGCCGGAGCCAATGTTGATTTTTTCATAAACTCCGTCAACTGGCTGCTTCAACGCGACACTCTTGTAGCCGTAGGCCCCAAGCCGTACGATCAGACCGCACTGCTGATAAATGACAGTCAGCTGTGGTGGATTTTCATGCTCGTTGTTATCGCCATACCTTTGGCAGTTGCATTGCTGGGCATAGTCGTCTGGCTCAGGAGAATATGGTAGCAATACACATTGCGGCCAACTCCGGACCTGCAACGGCCCCAAACCGTAAAGCATTACCATCTGATGTCTGATTATGAAAACTAAGACCACTCTTACTCTGTTTGTATTAGCCTGCATATTGACGGGAATGGTCTGGCTCATGCGCGAACACAAGCCGAACGCGATCACAGCGCAAACCAGATTGATTCCAATCGAACTTAACAACATCACAAGTCTGACGCTCGCACTGAACTCTTTCGAAATCGAATGCTCCCGGTCCGGCGGCGAGTGGGTAGTCACAAAACCCTTCAAAGCGCGCGCAAATGCCGGCACCATTGACCGGATCTTGCAGACGCTGACCGATCTGCGCCTCGTCGAGACGATCACCCCGGAACAGCGGCTTAGAAGAGGACTTTCCCTTGACGATTACGGTGTAGGTGACAATCCCAAGTCACGCATCACCCTCGTCACTGCCTATACAAATCTTACTCTCCTGCTGGGGCGCGACGCGCTAGATGACGTACTGTACGCCAGGATTGCAAGCACCGACACCGTCCTGACCACAACGTCCGTAATTGCCGGGGTTCTTCCGCAGAACATTGACGACCTGCGTGACCGTAATCTCATCCGCGGTGAGGTTGCCATGATCTCCCGGATTGAGATAACACGACCATCCTCCGGTTTTATGCAGGCCACCAGAAAGGATGGCATGTGGCTTATGCAGCAGCCTGTAAAGGCCGCCCGCCTCAGCAAAGAAAAACTCACCAAAGTCCTCAAAACACTCCATGACGCACAGGCGGAGCGATTTGTCACCGGAATTGACAATGGCAAGACCGGACTTGACGATGCACAGACCGTGCTGCGAATCGCCATATGGATTGGTGACGATGCCACAGGACAACAGCTGCTGCTTGGCAAGGAGGTCCCCGAACATAAGAATGAAGTATATGCGAAACTGGCTGACGCCGAATCTGTGTTCACCGTAACAAAGGAACTTCTGGACGCTTTCAATGTCAGGGCATCAGACTTCAGGGATTCGACCGTCTTCCCTATATCCCCGGTCGACATGATGAGCGTCTCGCTGGGCGAGGGCGAGCGGAAGCTGGTATTCCTGAAGAACGTGGAGGACTGGCTGATCACGGAGCCACGCCGCATGAAGACTGACGAGCTCGTTATGAATGAGTTGCTGGCAAAACTGTGCATCCTGCAAGTTGACGAATTTATCGAAACGCCTGAACCTTTGCCAGCTATCGGACTGGATCCATCTACACGGAGCATCGAAATCTCAACAGTAAGACTCTCCGAAGCAGCAACGAATGGAGCAGCGAAGCGCGAACCGGCATTACGCAGGGTCCTGCTTGTTGGAAAAGAAGTCGCAGACAATCGGGGTTTCTATTGCCGTTTCGAGAATGAATCCTCGGTTATGCGGATCACTCGCGAACCCCTGGCAGCCATACTGAATGGTCGATATTCCTCTTTACCAGTTCCAGTGTGTGCCACTACCAACGATGCGGCGGGAGGGATATGGATCAATCCCCTGCTCTACTGCAAACGAACTATGCTTGAACTGGAGAGCGAATCAATTGTCACAGTTGTGCTTCGGAAGGAAGGCCGCGAGCAGGCAGCTTTAAAAGACGAAACCGGTTCTTGGATACCTGTACCGCCCTTGACCGGCAAAGTAAAGGTGGACGTTTTAAGAGACATTCTTACTGCTGTATCACGTCTGGAAGCCATGGAGATAAGATGCCATGGAAGCGAAGATCCTGTGTCATACGGGCTTGACGACTCGGCTGCCAGATTGACTTTCGGGCTTACTGACAGCAAAGGCATTAGAAAGACGCTTCTAATCGGGTATCGCGCCGGCAGCAACGGAGTTTATGCCACAATCCAGGGTCAGGATGTTGTATTCATTCTTCCCATCACACTTGTTGGCAAACTGCTGAGGGACATCATCCCGGAGGAAGACCATGGCGGCTAGAGCCAGTCTCTGGCGGCTGGGCATCCGGATTGCAGCCTTTCTGCTGCTTGCTCCCCTTCCGCCTGTTCTATATCTCAGTCACTTCGGATTTCCTGACCGGATTACCGGAAAACTGATTGATGCCGCTGACAAAGAGGGCTACTGCCTCGAAATGAAAGGAATGCGACTCGATGTCTTCGAGGGCATTGTAGTTGACGGTCCAAAGCTGCTCAAAAAAGGCGTTGTAGGACTTCCGGTCTTCGAGGCAGAGGAAATCATCCTGGGTTTTCGCATTCTCGGCGCCGGTGGTCTGCAGAGAATACGCCGTATTACTGTTAAGAACGGTACGCTCAGACCCGAGGCTGCATCACAGAACTCGCCCGGCAAATCAAATGAGAAGCGAAAGGCCTTCCCCGTTTTAGAATGCCAACTTATCCTCGATAATTGCATCATACACCACCTTCCTCTTTTACACTTTTCCTGCAATATCAATACGCGCGACTCGCAACTGCGGATCAGCGACATCCGCACAGAGATCGGCCATTCGGACAAGAGCGGTTACCTGACCGGTG
>JBAXMA010000196.1:0-6484 GCA_037134535.1 bacterium | reverse complement strand
CGTGAAAGACGCGGTGGCGGGTCTGTACTCGTTCCGTTTTGTGAATTCGGGGCCTTCATACCAGAATGGGCCGGCACAAACATCCGGCTTGCCATCGTGATTGAAATCACCGATGGCCACGCCTTCGCTCCAGAATTTATCAGTGATCTGGATCTTTCGGAACATCTGGGCAGGAGCGGCCCCCGCGATTGCGGCCAACGCCGCGATGATGCACCCTGCCGTAAATAATGCTTTCTTCATGCCAGTTGCCTCCTCGAATTGATGATCCAAAGTTCTGTTGTTCCGGCCTTGAGTGCTACCTCGCATTTGCCTCTGCAACGGCCTTAGGATCCTCAGTAAATTTGCCGCGGTCGTATGTAAGCAGGCCGTTACGCTCGTTCTCTACATCGGTGATCTGGGTCCAGACCAGACCGCTGACACCCGGGATTTTGACCAGAGGCCGGTATTTATCCAGCGACTCCAGGAACTTGGCATAGCCGTATTCGCCGATGACACTGGCACGCTCTTTGGTCGGTGCGAGGCATTTCGTCGTACCGTAGCAGTGGGCATCCATGACCTGGCCATAACCGAGATCCAGTACATTCCATCCCTGATACCCGCCACCCGGCGCACCACTCTCTGCATTGATGGCGCGCGTCTTGTCCTCGCCGGCGATGTCGGCCATTCTGCGCATAAACGCGCGAATATCGTCGTCGAGTTTATAACCCTTGGAATTCTGCAGGCCCATTCCCTCATTGAAGACAATCCATGAGACAATGCTGGGATGATTGAAGAGGCCCGACATCATTGCACGCAGTTCAGTTCCGAACTGCTCCTGACGTTTTGCGCCTGATTCCGGATAGGGTGGCGGCCTGGCGTGAATGCCGTCACCGCTGCAGGGCATATCCTGCCAGACCAGTACACCGAGCTTGTCGCACCAGTAGTACCAGCGGTCCGGCTCAACTTTTACGTGCTTGCGGCTCATGTTGAAACCGAGCTGTCTGATGACTTCGATGTCATAGCGAAGAGCCTCATCCGTCGGCGCTGTGTATATGCCGTCCGGCCAGAAACCCTGGTCGAGTACGCCGTTATGAAGGACAAACTCGTTATTCAACAGGATCCTGGTGATGCCGTCTTTGTCAGGGCCTATCGACACCTTGCGCATGCCGAAGTAGCTTCTTACTTCGTCGGGGCCCATCGTGATGGCCAGATCGTAGAGATGCGGTGTCGTGGGCGACCACAACGTTGGATTGTTCAGCTTGATTGTAATGGCACCGCCAGCCTTACCTGTCGCGGTGACCACGGTCTTGTCACCGTCGAGGACCTTGATTTGAACGTCAGGTGCCGGGCCAGGGATGTTGGTCGGTACATTGCATGTGATATGTACTGCTGAGGCATCCAGATCGGGGACGATCCGGAGCGACTCAATGTGGGCCACCTGAACCGGCTCCAGCCAGACGGTCTGCCAGATGCCGGAGCAGGGCGTGTAGTAGATTCCTGCGGGCTTATCTATCTGCTTGCCGCGCGGGTACCCGCCCTCGAACGTGGGATCCCAGACCGCAACGACCAGTTCATTGACGCCATCTTTCTTCAGTATGTCGGTGACGTCGAACGAGAATCCGTCATAACCGCCACGATGGACGCCAAGTTCTCTGCCGTTAAGGTAGACGGTTGCCTCCCAGTCAACGGCACCGAAGTGCAGTAAGATGCGGCCTTTCCATTGTGCCGGCATAGTGAACGAGCGGCGATACCAGAGTCGGCTGATCAAGTAGGTCCGGTCAGGGAAGGAGTTGATCATTTTGCCAACGCCTGAGAGCGGTGCCTCAATAGGAAAGGGCACCAGAATCTGGCCCTGATACGTCACAGGTTGTTTCTCTTCTCTGGCAATCAGGCTGTATTCCCAAAGCCCATTGAGATTCAGCCAGTCCTTGCGGACCATCTGAGGCCGCGGGTATTCTGGGAGAACTGTAGCCGGCTTGACATCGTTTGCCCAGCGGCTCATTGGAAAATTGCCGGGCACTGGTTTCCAATCTGCAAGTACTACGCTTGCAAGGCTCAGGGCGAAAATGAGAATCACTGTTTTCTCCACTATGGCTCCTTTCCGAACGGGTGCGGTTGTGTCATGCATTCGCAAACTTATTGAATGGAAGTCACTCTCTTCCACGCCGGATCAAAGTATCTGCCTCCAGCTGAAAGAGGCGAGACAAAATGTCGACAATCTGTGCTCATTGCACTTATTATGAGTGTGTGGGTATATTATGACTTATTGGTCTCGTCTTACAACTTCAGTCCTTGGCATCAGTCTGGTGGTTACGGTGGTGACCACTGCGCTGGCTTTTTCGGTTATTGAACCCCGCAGTAACCAGTTCTTCCGTCCCGGCGGAGCCATCGAAGTTGTCTGGACAGGCACGAATACGCTTGGAACGGTAGACATCGCCTTGTGGCGCGGTACAAATCTTGCGATGTACTTGACAAGCAGTGTGCCATCAGCTGCGACTAGCATGACCTGGCGCACGAGTCTCCCGACCAATCTGGTTTCTTCATCCCAATACTCCATATCGGTAGCGAAGAGCGGTGTGCCCGGCATTGGTGCGACATCGTCCTGCTTTGTTGTTGTTGCACCGTGGATCGTCTGGCAGTTACCCGCAGGAAGCGTCGCAGCATGGCAGGCAAATACGAACGCTACCCGCCTGTCGGGGTTCAATATCAGCACGCAGGCCACGTCATGGCAGGTCCGGGCAGCTAATGATCTTGATGGTGACGGGGTATCCGATGTCTTCTGGCAGTTGCCTGCGACCGGCCAGTTGGTGTGCTGGCTCATGAATACGGATGGCACGACGAAATCAAATGTTAATGTGTTTAGCGGCACGTCGACATGGCAGGTAGTCGGAGCAGGCGACATTAACCGAGACGGCATAGCCGATATTGTCTGGCAGGCGCCGGCAGGCCAGTTGGTGTGCTGGTTTATGAATCCAGACGGGACGACAAGAACGAATGTGAATGTTTCCGCCGTTACGTCGACATGGCAGGTAGTAGGGATAAGCGACATTGACAGAGATGATGTTGCGGATATCGTTCTACAATTGCCGTCAACCGGGCAGGTGAAGTGCTGGTTTATGAATGTAAATGGTTCTGTAAAGTGGAGCAGGGATGTCAGTACTAATACAACGGCTTGGCTCGTCAGGAGTGTGGCGGACATTGATGGTGACGGCATAGCGGATATGCTCTGGCAGTTGCCTGGTGGCGAGGTTGCCTGCTGGTTCCTGAATGCTGATGCAACACTGAGGTCGACAGCAAACGTTCTTACGTCGCCGCAGTCGTGGATCTTGAGGGCCGCTGGCAGGAATGCCGGCATGTGGCTTTCGCGCGGCGTCACATTTTATGTCTCACCAACTGGTCGCAGCAGACCGGACTACACAGACTGGTGGAACGCGGCTACGAATATTCATGATGCGATAAGAGTGGCCCGCGCTGGTGACAGTGTGGTTGTAACCGATGGCACCTACGAGGTGTCTTCTACTATCATCATTACCAACGAGGTGACGGTAAGAAGTGTGAATGGACCATATGCAACTATCCTCAATAGCCCAAACCTCGACCGGTGCATTGTCCTGTCCGCCAGCAATGCTGTGGTCGAAGGTTTTACGGTCCGTTGTGGCAACGCCTGGCAGGGTAGGACGACTGAAATCACGAACACGGCTTCCGGCCTGATTGTAGCTACGGGTGACGGGGCAAGTACAATTCTAGCAGGCATATTGCCCAATCGTAATATTGACCCTGGCAGTCTTAAGATCAGCGGCGGAGGCTGTTCTTTTGTGGACAACGGGGACGGGACTCTTTCCGGAAGTAATGGCGAAGAGGGTTTGATTCAGTATGAGACGGGAGAGTTGTTGCTCGATTTTCAGATTACTGCGCCGGATGCCGGAATTCAGTTTAAGGCGGATTATCAGTTTGTGATCACAAGCGGTAGACTTGCAGATGCCACTCATGACGTTTCTAACGAGGGTGTCGGAACTGGAAATGGGAGCAGCACAGTGCTGTCTGGATTTCTTGCAAACCAGCACGTTAAGCCGGGGACCTTTTCTGTTGCCGGCGGCGGATGGCTTTTTGTAGACAATGGTGACGGCAGTTTGACCGGCACCATTGGTACTGACGGTATCGTTGACTACGTTTCCGGGGCATGGATGCTCGATTTCATTAGCACGGCCCCTGATTCTGGTACTTCGTTCAGTGCCAGTTACCAGTGGGTGTCGACTAATATCGGCAGCGGCGTAGTTATGAGGGATGGTACTTCGTTGCGCAACTGCAGGGTGACAGGGTTTTGGGCCGATTACGGTGGTGGTGTTTCCTGTACTGGAAGTGTCACGATGGCGGATTGTGAAGTGTTTGGAAACTATGCCGTTTATAGTGGCGGAGGAATACAAGGCTCGTCAGGCACAGTGGTTTCAGGCGGGTTAATATCGTGGAATGAGTCCGGGCTGTCCGGCGGCGGAACGTTTGGCTGTTTGCTGGAGAACTGCATCGTTCAAGGGAATTCTTCCGTAGGGTCCGGTGGCGGTTCCTGCGAAGGTACTGTTGCTAACTGTACTGTTGTCGGCAACATCTCAGGTACTTCCGGCGGTGGCGGGACGCGTAACGCGCAGGTGATTAACAGCGTCGTGTGGTCTAATGGTCCAGGATCGAATTCAATCGGCGGGACCATGTTGTACAGTTGCGCTGCTGTTGTACCTGGTGGCTCCGGTAATATTACTAATCCTCCCGGTTTTGTCGATTATGCAGGCGGTAACTTGCGCTTGAGCGGCTCGTCAATGTGCATAAACGCAGGTAATAATGCCATGGCTTCAGGAGACGGGGACATAGAAGGTAATACACGTATCAAGGCTGCGGTCGTTGATATGGGCGCATACGAGTCACCCTACGCGCCGATAGACGCTTCTGCCGACCATCACGGATGGATCAGTCCGTCAGGCAGGGTTGGGATCGTCGTGGGGGATCGCGAATCCTTCGTGATAGGACCGAATCCGGCTCACCTTCTTGTTAACGTGAAGGTGGATGGTGCCTACATAGGTCCTTTGACAAATTATGAGTTTCTCAACGTAACGACCGGCCACACGATCGTTGCCTACTTCTCGGGAAACACTGACGTGGGACAATATGGTTTCACTCAAGTTGGCAGAAGCGCGACCGGCAGTTCAACTCTGTCATGGACCATGACCAATGGCTGGTTCTACTCGGTTCAGCAGACGCCTTCTCTCTTGCCGGTGGCCTGGTCAAACGTACCGGCTTTGGATGGTCTTTATGGTCTTGGAAGTATTGTTGTGACAAATGCGGCCGCCGCTCAACGGATGTTCTACCGTATTAAGGCCACTCAAGCTCCGTAAGCAGAACATTCCGGCTTTTCTCTTCTACTTCATCATACTGTCGAGCAGCGGGCTCATGGCATCGCCCCAGATTTCATAGCCTTTTCGGGTCAGATGTACAACGTCCGCAAGTATTCCTTCCTGAATGTTGCCGTTTTTATCCAGAAACTTGGTACCAACATCGAGATATCGCACCATTTTCTTGTCATCCAGTTTGGACACGATGGCATTGCAGGCTTTACCCTTCTCCAGAGGCATATCCTTCTTGGGGAACACGCCCAGCAGCAAAATCTTTGTCTTGGGGCAGGCGGCCCGTAATGCCTTCACTACCAATGAAATGCCGTAAGCCATTTCCTCGGCGGTGTTCATGCCGGAATTGTTCGTTCCGATCAGCAGTACGATGACCTTCGGGTTGGTACCGACGAGTTCACCATTTTCCAAACGCCAGAGCACGTTCTCGCACCTGTCGCCGCCGATCCCAAAGTTTACTGCGTTATGCTTACTGAAATACTTGCCGAAGAGATCGCCAGGCCACATATCTGTGATGGAGTCCCCCAGCAGGCAGAGATCGAACTGTTTGTTCCTGGTCTGATCGACATATGCATTGTGCTTGCGCCCGAACCAGCGGACCCCGCCCGGAACAGGCTTGGCAGGATCATTGGCCGAGGTGAGTTTGAACGGTTTATCTGCAATGGCTGACTTTGTGACGACTGACTTTGCAGCTGCTGGTGCGGCCTGCAAGTCGCCGACTTGCCATGAGCCCGCTATTGCGATGACCAAGCCCAGTGATATGAGAGACCAGATCTTTGACATGTGTGAAGTCCTTTCAGTTATTGAATAGAGTTGCCAGAGTCAGTTCTCTGAACTGAATTAGACATTAGTCGCACAGGTTGTCATGTCAAGAATACAACCTTCAGCAAAATACCGGGCACGGTGCATGTGCGATCAGGTGCAGCCACGATAACCGCGGCTCACCGGGACGGTTCGCCCCATAGCTATCAAGCTAAGGTATTTCCATGATCGTACTCGTCCTCGTCCTCGTATTGGCGCCTGTTTGGAGAACGAAAGACGTAGACCGGTTGTCTCAATCGTAATCGATTTCCGATCAGAACCGACAACGATTGCGACTACGATTAGGAAATCCA
>JBAXMA010000195.1:0-6497 GCA_037134535.1 bacterium | reverse complement strand
ACTCGGCTTGCCCGTTACGGGGAAATATGGTGTCATACAGGGCCTTCGAATCGACTGCTTCTCTGAATTCGCCGGTTTCTTAAGTGGTGCCATAAGTCAGATAGTAGCATTGCCTTAAGTGATCCGCAACATCACAAGAAGTCTCAAAACTCGGCTTGCCCGTTACGGGGAAATATGGTGTCATACAGGGCCTTCGAATCGACCGCCTTTGACTAAGGAACAGGGACTGCTGGCGGTCATGATTACGTTATTCCCTCACTCAATGGAGTGAACGTGAAAGCAAAAGCAATAGTATTGAGTATCTCGCTATTAACCGCCATGACCGTCATTGGCGGCGGAACAAACGCAGTACACACTTTCACTCTGGACGAGTGCATCCGGATCGGCATGAAGCGCAGTGCGACGGCACTGAACGCAAGGCGTGACCAGGAGATTGCCGGAGCTACCGTCACCAGGACCCGCTCCGAGATATTTCCACAATTGTCGGCAGACGGCAGCTACACACGTCTTGATGAGATTCAGAGCATGGACATAGGCGGACAGGCGATTGAGATGGGAACACTCAATAACTACTCCGTTGATTTCAAGGCAACCCAGCTCCTGTATTCCGGCGGCAGACTTGGCGCCGCCATCACGGCTTCAAAGCTGGCCAAAGTCTATGCCGAATGGGAGCTTGCTGATGTCGAAGCAGGTCTGATCCGTGATATCCGCACTGGCTTCTATGACATCCTTCTGGCTAAATCGATGGTAGCCGTCAAAGAGGAATCCCTTCAGCAGATACAGTCGATGGTCGACCAGACCGAACAGAAATTCAAGAACGGGCGGGTTTCGGAGTTTGACCTGTTGAGCTCACGGGTGCGGCTTGCAAACGAAAAGCCTGAACTCATTCGCGCCCGCAACCTTCTGCAACTTGCAACCGAGAGCTTCAAGCGGATCATCAATGTAGAAGACGCGACATTCGACGTGCAGGGAACCCTCGAATTCCATGCTGCAACAAACTCTTTTGACTCTCTATGTCGCTCCGCGCTATTGAACCGGCCTTCCCTGCGGGAGATGGAAACGGGAGTTGCTCTTCGCGAACAGGACATGCAAGCGGCCAAGGCGCCATACTACCCGACTATCAGCTCCTACTTCATATACGGCGGAGCCAATTCGTACCGGTTTATCTCTTTCGATGACGAATGGCAATGGCGCTGGACAGCTGGCGTGACAGCAAGCTGGTCATTGTGGGACAGCGGCCTGACCCGGAGCACTGTGCAGATGAAGCAGCTTGAAGTTGATAAGGCCAAAACCACATTGGCCGACACAAAAAAGGCAATTGTGTTGGAAATCAAGCAGTCTTACCTGGACATGCAACGGGCCGGCGAAACTATTGAAGCCGGGCGCGGCAACGTGGAAATGGCAGGCAAAGCGCTGTCCATATCTAAGTCCCGTCTTGACTCCGGTCTGGCAACATACCTTGAGTTTTCGGATGCAAATCAGGCACTGCGAGAGGCGCAGTTCAGCCTGTCACTGGCACTTAGAGACTACATGGCTGCCGCGGCAAAACTGCGCTACGCAGCTGGAAGCGTCGAAAGCCTGGATCATCAGGCAGGAGATAAATACAAATGATAAGACCTGATCCGGCAGCCAATAATGCGGGACCGAGGAGCCAACCGCAGAACACAACGCGCAACCGTACAGGTTTGTGGCTGCTGATTGTGCTCCTGGCCATAGTAGGTGGAACGATAGTACTTATACTTGCCGGCAAGAAACCGGAATCACTGCCGGTTGCGCCAACATTGCTCGTCCCCGTCAGAACCGAGGCAGTACTGTGCTCTGACGTGCCGGAAATAATCACTTTTGCAGGCCGCATTGAAGCAGATCCCACTGTGACACTGGCATTCGACCTTGGCGGAACAGTTTCAGTGATGGGCGCAGACAAAGGAATGACAGTAAACCAGGGGCAGGTTCTCATTACCCTTGATGATCGACTGCAGGATGCAAGCCTCGACAAGGCCCAGACTGGTCTGAAGCAGGCTGATGACGAACTGAAACGATTTGCTGAACTCAGGAAGACAGGCGCTGTGTCTGAGAGCGACTATGACGGCATCAAGGCGCATGCAGACATGGCCATGGCAACACTCAAGGAAGCAAAAGCCTACTACGACAAGTGCAGGATTCTGAGCCCGATCTCAGGGGTGGTCGAAGATCGAATGATTAATGTGGGCGAATTCGCTGCTCCCGGCATGCCCGTGTTAAGGGTGGCTAACCTCGCAAAGCTGAAGATCCTGATCGACGCTCCGGAACGTGACGTATTCTCACTGAAAACAGGCCAGGATGTACCAGTGCAAGTCGACGCTCTGCCGGGTCGCCAGTTCTCGGGCAAGGTGTCCTACGTCGCGGCATCAGCTGACTCCAAAAGCAATACATTCCGTGTCGAGATCACTGTAGGCAATCCCGAGGGCACGCTTCGACCCGGCGTAATCGCAAAAGTGGCCCTCACACGTCGCATACTGACTTCAGCAATGTCTGTGTCACTCGCCTCTCTTATTCCATCCAAAGGACAATACATCGCTTATGTGGTGAAAGATGGACACGCTGTCCGCCGCGTTGTGAAACTGGTAGCAATTGTCGGCAGCCGGGCCGTGATCATGGAAGGCATTCATGCCGGTGAATCAGTCATCGTAGAAGGACAGCGGCTGGCCAGCGACGGAATCGCGGTAGAGGAGATCGCCGCAGGAAAGACCAACAGCCCTGCGCTCGCCGGAAAAACACAGGCGCCAATGGGGGCCGGACGCTCCGGGAACTGACACCATGCGCATTACAGACTACGCCATCAAACTTCGAGTAACCATATTTGCTCTGGCAGTGATCATCGCAATCGCAGGCCCGATCGCCTACTTCGGAACTATGCCGCGTGAAGGTGCCCCGGACGTCACTATCCCATACGTCTTCATAACCGCTGTCTATGAAGGTGTAGCACCGGAGGAGACGGAAAACCTGATTACCATCCCGCTTGAGAAAAAGCTGGCCGGTCTCGAAAACATCAAGAAGATGAACTCCACTTCAGCGGAAGGCGTTTCCGCCATCATCATCGAGTTCACTCCCAAGGAAAACATCGACAATGCGGTACAGAAGGTCAAAGACAAGATTGATATGGCCAAGCCTGATCTGCCGCGAGATTTAGATCAGCCGATAGTCCAGGGCCTGAACTTCAGCACGGATATCCCTGTTCTCCGTTTCGCAATCTCCGGTGACAATGATCTGGAACGGCTGAAAAAAGTGGCCGAAGATCTTCAGGATGACATAGAGAACGTATCGGGAGTACTGCAGGCGCGACTGGAGGGAGTACGGGAGCGCGAGATCCGCGTAGAGATCGACCTTCATCGCCTGACGGTCTATTCAATGACACTCTTCGATGTGATCAATGGCATCAGAGGCGAAAACTCCACAGTTTCAGCCGGCAACCTGGAAACCACCCGCGGAAAGGTCCAGGTGCGGGTGCCGGGTGAGTTTACAGACGTCAACGCGATCAACAATATCGTTCTAAAGCTTGCAGACAACAAGCCTGTCCGTCTCTCCGATGTAGCCGACGTGGCCGACACTTACAAAGATTTGACGTCTGTTTCGCGCGTCAACGGCGCAGCCTGCGTATCGGTGAATGTCCACAAACGCGCTGGAGAAAACGCCGACGGCATGATCAAACGCGTGAAGAAAGTACTCTATGCCGCCCCCCTGCCAGCAGGGCTCAAGATCACTGTCGTCGAGGATCAGTCGGACATGATCCGGCTTATGATCGAAGACCTTGAAAACAACATCATTTCAGGATTCCTAATGGTTGTGGTCATTCTGCTCCTGTTTCTGGGCTGGCGTAACAGTCTGCTGGTGGGTCTGGCCATTCCATTCTCCATGATGCTGGGCTTCGCCCTTATGTCACTCATGGGCATGACGCTGAACATGATCGTGCTGTTCAGTCTGGTGCTGACAGTGGGCATGCTTGTCGACAACTCGATCGTGATTGTTGAAAATACGTACCGGCATCACTGCGAAGGGGAGGACCGGATCACGGCGGCCAAAAACGGCGTCGCCGAAGTTGCCATGCCGGTCATCAATTCAACCCTCACGACAGTGGCGGCATTCCTGCCGATGATGTACTGGCCGGGAATCATGGGACAGTTTATGGGCTTTCTGCCCAAGACCGTAATTATCGTGCTGATGGCGTCGTTATTCATCGCAATGACAATCAATCCGGCCTTCTGCTCGGTATTCATCACAAAACCCGCAGTTGTTGATTCCTTTGATGAACCGGGCCGGTGGCGCCGGTTTACAATGCAGTACGAGTCTATTCTGAGGCTGGCGCTTAAGCACCGGTGGCTGTGTTTACTGATCGGTTTCGCGTTCATGTTCTTCACCATTGCCATGATGAGCCGGTACTCAACGGGTAACGAACTATTCCCGGTAACGCCCCCACGGCGCGCATCCATAGACATCCGCTACCCTGAGGGAACAGATCTCAAGACGACGCATTCAACCATCAAAGCCATCGAGAAAGTACTGACCAGATACTGCCGCGAGGAAGACGGAAAGCCGCAGGGTTCTAAAAGCCAGGGCGCTGCCAGAGACATCAAATTCTATCTGTCAAACGTCGGGTCCAGCGCAGGAAGCCACATGAGTTCCGGCCAGGCAGCTCCGCACCTCGGGTCGATTCAAATGGAGTTCGTCGATTTCGCCAACCGCATGGGTGACACCACGGAATTAATCGCGAGAATCCGGCAGGAAATAGGCACATTCCCCGGCGGCCAGATCCGCATAGAACCTGAAGAGATGGGGCCCCCTACCGGCGCTCCGGTCAGCATTGAAATCTCCGGTGAGGACTTCAATACGCTTTCAGACCTGGCCGACACAATCAAGGACAAGATCAGAGACATACCCGGACTTGTGGACCTTCAGGACAACATCGAAGACGCCAGACCCGAGATACAGTTCCGAGTGGATCGTGAGCGAGCGGCTATGCTTGATCTCGACACTGCGTCGGTTGGCTACTTTCTGCGCACTGCGGTCAATGGCGAAACAGTCAGTAAATATCGGGCCGGTGAGGATGAGTACGACATCACGGTCCGCCTGAAGGAAGACCAGAGGCAGAGTGTTGAGCTTCTGAAGCAGATCTACATCATTACGCCGGGTGATTTCGGCCAGCGAATTCCACTCGCCTCGCTGGGTGAATTCTCTTATGAGGGTGGCAGGGGTCAGATTCTCCGGAAGGATCAAAAGCGGCTGGTCATGGTCTCCGGCTTTACCCAGGGCCGTGGCGAAGACAAGGTCCTTGAGGATGTTCGCACTCGCCTGGAAGGCATGCAGCTGCCCCGCGGATATACAGTAATTTATGCAGGCGACAATCAGGAGAAAATGGAATCAGGGGCTTTCCTGTTCAAGGCTTTTCTGGTTGCGCTGGCGCTCATTGCCCTGCTGCTGATCATGGAATTCAACTCGATCCTCCTCCCGTTCATCATCATGGTATCGGTGATCCTGTCCGTGATGGGCGTAATGTGGAGCCTGATGGCCTTCGGGATGAAGTTCAGTATTATCATGTCCGGAATCGCCGTGATCAGCCTGGCCGGGGTCGTAGTCAACAACGGCATCGTGCTGCTTGACTGCATCCTGCAACGCAAGGCACAGGGCTGTTCAATCACCGAAGCGATCGTGATCGGCGGGCGTTTGCGCTTGCGACCAGTCCTGCTGACAGCTATTGCCACTGTTGTGGGCCTTATTCCAATGGCAGCAGGCTGGAGTATCGATTTTCACACTTTCCCGCCCACTGTAGCTGCCAGTACAGAAACAAGTTCGTGGTGGGCGCCAATGGCCATCGGAGTGATTTTCGGACTCGGGCTTGCAACAATCCTGACACTCATCCAGGTGCCAGTCATGATGAGCATGATGGAATCGTTATCGGACATCCTCCGCCGCAAATTCGGATCGCAAGTGGACGCGGATTCTTCATCTGCCCCGGGACAGATCGAAAAGCCTTGAGCGAACGGCACAGCCAGAATTATCCATTAAACCGGTAGAGGCGTGGTATGACTGAGGTAAACTCAGGAACTGTTGACAATCCTGAACTTCTTGAGGGCGAAATCCTTGAGAAGAAGATGCATGATTATCCTGACGGGCTACCGTGGAAGCTCGCCTGTCACATCTTTGAACAATGCATCGAAAGCCTGATTTCCGCTCGTGAACACGGAATTACCCATTGCAACCTGACACCGTCCAACATTGTTGTGCTCAAGGACGACTCCATCAAGCTGATCGGCATTGGCATCGCCGGGTGTACCGCAGAGGCCGGGTCCGGCGGCTTGCCCGGTTCTTTCGACTACATGGCGCCGGAGTTCGCGCGACTGAACGGTTTCCAGGGCGACGAACGGTCGGACATCTTCAGCGTTGGTGTCTGCTTCTACCAGGCGCTCACCGGCAAACTGCCATACAAAAAGTTTGGTAAAGCTGCGGATGTCGAATATCTGCAC
>JBAXMA010000194.1:0-6498 GCA_037134535.1 bacterium | reverse complement strand
GGCGACGATTGTGCTGAAAGAGAGCCAGAGGATGTTCGAAAGCGAGTTCGGCCGGTTTGAGAGCGGGTTCTTTTTCTCTTACTTCTCATCTCTGGACCTGAACAGTCACACATTCTGGAGAACCATTGATCCGGGTCATCCGCTCTTTACCCCTGAACTGGCGGCGAAGCACAGTGACTTCATTCCATGGCTCTACTCGCAGATGGATAATGTGGTTGGTAAAGCGATGGCCAGACTTGATGAAAATACTACGCTGTTTGTCATGTCTGATCACGGGTTCACGACATTTCGCAGGCAGTTCAACCTCAACTCATGGCTGATGGACAATAACTATGCCTGCGCCGTGCCGTCTGCATCCCGAGGTTCCGCCGGCTATTTCCAGGACACTGACTGGACGCGGACCAGGGCATACGGGCTTGGGATCAACAGCCTTTATCTGAATATGAAGAATCGGGAGCATAATGGCATAGTCACAGACGGAGCGGAAAAGAATGCACTGATTTCGGAGCTGATATCGCGGCTCGAGTCTGTAAAGGATCCCAAGACCGGGGACCAGGTAATTTCGCACGCCTACAGGGGATCCGACATCTATTCCGGTCCTTGTGCAGGCACTGCGCCCGACATGGTGATCGGTTACAACCGGAACTACCGCGCATCATGGGACACGATCCTTGGCAAGTATCCTCAGGAACTCGTGACTGACAATATGGATCCATGGAGCGGCGACCACGCCATCGATGCGTCGCTCGTGCCGGGTGTGCTCATGTGTAATAGAGCGATCAAGGCTGAGCTACCGGCACTCAGCGACCTTGCCCCGACCATTATGGGCGAATTCGGTGTCCGGGTGCCGAAGCAGATGACCGGTAAACCCGTGCTGTGAGGCAGTCGGTGTCGCTGGCAACGTGGATTGTGGGACGTGGAAGGTTGATAGATTCTTTCCATACCATAAGAAGAGCGATTTGTTATCAATACAGGAGAAATACCGAATGCAGAAGAACCTACTCGAACGCTACGGAGTATTAGCACTTGTTGCAACTCTAGCCGCGTCGATTGTTACCGGTTGCGGTAGAGATACAGCTTCAAGCGCTGTAGCAACTATCGGCATTGCTTACGACATAGGTGGTCGTAGTCAACCCGGCTTCAACCAGTTGGCATACCTTGGCGTAAAGCCACTTCTTGATGCTAACGAGAACTTGAAACTCGTTGAAGCACAAGCATCAAGTTCAGAGACAGATGATGTATGCGCAGAGCGGCTACGTCGCATGGCTGATTCTGGTGTAAATCCGATAATCGCCGTTGGATTCCGCTACGAAGCTCCACTTACAAAGGTGGCTGCTGAGTTCCCGGATGTGAAGTTCGGAATCGTCGATGGCGGAACAGTTGTTGCATCAAACGTAAAGGGCATTCTTTTCAAGGAAGAGGAAGGCTCATACCTTGTAGGTGTTGCAGCCGCACTTAAGTCAAAGACCGGCAACATCGGTTTTATTGGTGGAGTCAGGATTCCGTTGATTCAGAAGTTCGAAGCTGGCTACACTGCAGGCGCCAAGGCTGTAAATGCCAGGATCAAGGTCCAGGCAACCTACATCACAAATCTACCTGATTCAGGCGGCTTCAATGATCCTGTAATGGGTAAGGAAGTTGCTTTAGGTATGTTCCAGAATGGGGCTGACGTTATTTATTCAGCAGCAGGCAACACAGGAGTCGGGGTACATCAGGCAGCTTTCGAGCAGAAGAAGATGTCAATCGGGGTAGATGCTGACGAGTATCTCTATGAGTCGAACTCAGCATGGAAGAGTGCAATTATCACTTCTATGTTGAAGCGCGTTGATACAGGTTGCAGGAAGTTCATTGACGATCTTCTAGCTGGAACATTTATCTCAGGTAATGAAGTCTTCGGCTACGCCAATGACGGTGTTGGATACGCAACATCTGGCGGAATGATTGATGACATCAAGTCCAGGATCGATGAGTACGGAGCAAAGATCGCTTCAGGTGAAATCACAGTTCCATCCGTGCCAGAAGGCGATTAAGAAGTGATTGAGTTGACGGATGTTCTTATACAAATTCAAGGGGTCAGCCCTTGCGATAAGAATTGGCGTTGTTTAGCGGAAAGTTTCCTCTCGAGACGAGAGACAGCGCTGGTCAGCTCGTCATCGCATGTCGCATTCTCTCTTGGTGTCCTCAACTGAGCGTTTAAGCACGTGCTGTGAGGCATGCGCTAGACCGGGAAAACGTGGATGGTGGGACGTGGATGGTTGACAGGGTCTTGAGTGAATAAGGTTAGGCATACCAAGAGCACTTCGATGTTCTGCGGTTAGAATTCAACGGTCACAGCCAAGCCGTCGCTCTGTAGAAAGCGCGCTTGCGCGCGATCCAGCATGATCAGCTTCTTTCCGTCCGCATCGGCAGCAAGCTGCCTTCCTACATGGCTTCAGCACCACGTAAACCGCTATTCCTGCTTAGCCGCTTTGGATTGCTTCTTGCCGCAATTCCTGCACTTTTGCTCTGTCAGGCAGACCTTACAGCGGTCATCTGAGCACCAACCGCAGGAGAAGCAGTCAGGGCAAGGGTGCTTCTTCTCCCGACTGGACTGCTCCCCGGGTATGAAAAGCATACCCTTGCCGCCTTTTGCCTGTATCCAGCTCATAGAATGTCCATTGTCTGTCGTGTTCGGATTTACGTCGGATAGCTCGAGCACTACGGTATCCGTGATATCAGTGTAATCCGCGATTAATCCCGCTTTTGATTATGCGCGCCGGTTGATCATGGCTGCGGCGATGCCGGCCCCGAAGCCGTTATCGATATTCACAACCGTTACGCCGGGCACACAGGTGTTAAGCATTGCAAGCATGGCAGAGAATCCCTTGATTCCTGTGCCGTAGCCGGTACTGGTTGGAACTGCGATGAGTGGCTTATTGACCAGGCCACCAATCACCGACGGCAGGGCACCTTCCATTCCTGCAACTACTATCAGTACGCGTGCTGATCTCATCAGGGGAATATGAGAAGTCAACCGGTGGAGTCCAGCAACACCCACGTCGAAGACCCGCTTCACCCGTGCACCTACGTGCTCGGCTGTCAGTGCGGCTTCTTCGGCGACCGGTATATCGGCAGTGCCGGCGCTTGCAACAACAACAAGCCCGGTGAGTCGCAGCTTCCTGCCGGAGTTGACTGTTATTATGCGGGCATCTGCATGGTACTTTGCGGTAGGGATCTCGCGCAAAACGACATCGCGCTGCTCGGCCGACACACGCGTTGCAAGCACATGCTGTTTGCCGTCCATGAGGGCCCTCGCAATTTTGACGATCTGGTCGGATGTTTTGCCCGGACAGTAGATAACTTCCGGCATACCGCGCCGACGGAGGCGGTCAGTGTCAACGCAGGCGAATCCCAGATTGACCGCGCGCGCGGCATCGATCAGTCTGGCGGCTTTGTCCACCGTCATCTTGCCGCTTTTTACCTGCATGAGTATATGGTTTGTATCCGTCATTGGCACGGAAATGATGTCAGGAGGCAGCAGGAATGTCAAGGAGCGGCGGCGGCGTTGAGCGCGCGTGTGTTAACAGGGCAGTCCAAATGATTCATCTCACTTGTAAGTGATGCAGAACAGAGGACATTCCTAGCTACCTGTCTGCCGGATCCTGATGTTGCGGATGGCTGAACTGGTGCGCCATGTTGAGATGCCTAGCGGAACGGATGGTTCCACCTCCCAGCGAATAGAGAACTTCTTGTCCTCGGTTTCGAGGTTGACCACCTGCTGGTCGTTGATCCAGGCCTCAATCCTGCCTTTTGTGACTTTGAGCGTGATTTTGTACCAGCGGTTACTCTCATACTCAAAAGTGCTGGTGGTTTCGTTTTCCGAGGCGTCGTAGCCGTTGATGCTGGACAATCCCGTCAGGTTGCCGCCCCATCCGCCGACGATCAATGTGCACGGGTTTGTGCCGACAGGAAAAGTAAGCCCGCAGAAGAAGTCATGGCCTTCGGTGCGCCTTGCTTCGAGCTGAAGCTCGTAGTCCATTCGCGCCGGTGGTTCATTGCTCCATGTGATGCCGGACATCGGGCTGCCGGTAGTGATTGCTATTGCGCTGTCCTTGATGTCTATCTTGCCGCAGCCGATGAAACTCGACGGTTTCCATTTGCCGAGTGTCTTGCCATCAAAGAGCGACTGCCAGCCGTTTGTGTCCGCTTGTGGCACCCCGGCAAGAGCCAAAGAGGTGACCGAGGCAGCCATAGTGACAATCAATACGAAGAATGCGCGTTTCATTGCGGTATGATCCTCCAGATAGTTGCTAATGGTAGACTTGCGGCCGCCCACCTGCAAGATGATTAGCATGTCTCCTTTTCTATTCGCGTAAATGCGATCGACTGCTACACTCGCTCTGGTTGTGCAAGGGATTCGAGCTGAGCTCGGTATTGTCGGAGCTATCGCAGCATGCGCGAGGGGACTGCATGAAGAATTGGGAAACAAGTATTGGAACTCTTATCGATGCGGCAACGGTTTCCATGATCAGTTCCGTCGATAAGTCGGGTTATCCAAACACAAAGGCAATGCTGCCGCCTCGAAAGCGACAGGGCATCAAGTATCTGTTCTTCACCACCAATACCTCATCTATGAGAGTGAAACAGTATTCCGGGAATCCTAAAGCATGCGTCTATTTCTTCGATAATCGCTTCTACCGTGGTGTCATGCTGAAGGGAGCTATGACGGTCCTGCGTGACAGCAAGTCGAGACAGATGATTTGGAAGGATGGGGATGAGATGTACTACCCGAAGGGTGTGACTGATCCCGACTATTGCGTTCTCAAATTCACCTCGAAAAATGGTCGCTATTACGCCAATTTCAAGTCGGAAGATTTCGAGATAGAGTAGGATGTGATGAAGAGTTATTCGATGAAGTGGTTGTTAGCTATGGCCGTAGCATGCAGGCTGGCTGGAGTGTTTGTTGTGACTGTTGGAGCCGGTTGTGCGATGTCGCACAGTCTCGATCACCGGGTTGAGGCCGTCACGGCGGAGAAGGCGGCGGCCGTAGTTCCGTGCAGCAGTAATGCCGTGGCCGACGTGTTCCACGCGACTCCGGCGAATCGGCCGGTTGCCCCGGAGCTGCAGTTAGGTCTGACCAATGCCCTCCGGCTGGCTACAGTTTACAGTCGCCAGCTTCAGGGCAACCGCGACTCGTTATACCTGAACGGGCTGAAGGCGATCACTGTCCGCCGGCAATTCGGTCCCCAGTATTCCGGGACTCTGGCTTATGTGCTGACGCGGCAGGCGGGTTCGGAGAACGACTCAGCGGCGAGCGGCTCGCTCAAGGTCAGCCAGATCCTACCGACGGGCGGGTCCCTTTCCGTAGGTGCAAGTGAAAGCCGTGATCAAACTGAATCCGGTACGAATGGCGCATTGTATTCCGGTTCGGCTGACATCGAATTGCGCCAGCCGCTCCTTGCGGGCGCAGGTTATGAGGCCAGTCATAACGGTCTTATACAGGCTGAGCGCGACCTCATCTATGGCCTCCGCACATTTATTCTGAATCGTCAGGACTTCTGTCTTACAGTGATCCGTCAGTACTATGACCTCCTGATTATGAAGAGCGTAGTGGACAATACGCGGGCGAACATGGAGCAATCAACGTTTCTTAGAAAACGCTCGGAAGCCCTGTTCAAAATCCGGCAGGTAACGGCTGTGGATGTTATGCGCGCCCAGCAGCAGGAACTCTCAGCTCAAAATAGCCTGCTTGAGACGGAAACCGCCCTGGATATAGCCACGAAGAGATTTCTTATACTGCTTAGTATTCCCGTGGAGATTCGCGTTGTTCTGACAGGATCAATTCCGGAGCAGCGGCGCAGTCATGCCAAGGAGCGTGTGAGTATCGATATTGCGCTGGAACGCCGGCTCGATCTCGCCACTGCAAAGGAGCAACTGGAGGACGCGTCGCGCAGGCTTCACATTGCCCGAAACTCCCTTCTGCCGAGGGCTGATGTCTATTTCGCGGCCGGGAGCTCCGGGTCCTCGGATTCTCTCATCGGCGGCGACCGGGCCAATGTTGTCTCCGGTGGTGTTGAGCTGGACATTCCGCTGGACAAGAGGGAGAGCAAGGAGGCAGTAAAAAGGGCTGAACGGGAGGAAGCCGCAGCGAACCGGGCGGTAACGGAGACTATTGACAACATTAAGGTCGCCATCAGCAAAAGCATCAGTGAACTGGTGGCGCTGGAACGGACTGTGGATATAGAGGACAAAAACAACGAGCTGGCAGGACGGAGGCTTGATCATACTATGTTGCGATTCAAAAGCGGTGAGCTTTCGAATCGCGACGTGGTTGAGGCACAGAGCGAACTGCTGGCAGCCAGGAATGCCAGAGTGCGGGCGATTGTGAACTATGAAATTCAGCGGCTCCAGCTGCTGCGTGATTCCGGACTGCTTGATGTTGCGGTCGATGGTGAGTTGCTCGAGTTGCCTTTGCCCGAAACGGCGGGGAGATAGAAATGCGGACAAGAATAATAATGT
>JBAXMA010000193.1:0-6511 GCA_037134535.1 bacterium | reverse complement strand
ATATGGGCCCGGGGGTCATGCCCATCTGGATCAGATGGCGGCCCTGGACCAGAGGTTTAGGAGCGGAATCCTGTACTTCAAGGCGACGTGCATTATCCAGAAGCCAGGCGCCCTCCGGGAATCCCTCGCATACCATGGGGAATCTTCCCATCTGATCAGCTTTCACTACCCTTACAAGCCGGTCTATTCTTCTTACCTTCCTGGCCAGCCGTCTGATTGCGCTGTCACCGGCCCGCGACTTATATAGTTCCTGCGGTTTGAGGTGATGGGCTACGAGGGGTACGATGGACTCGATCAAATCCTCCTGATTGGTCATCCTGGCCAGGAATGAGCGGGTAGGGCATTCGCCGGCTTCCTCATGGCCAAGCGATCGGATTCTGCCGTCCATGAAGGCGGTAGTGGCCGGCTTCCCGAAATCATGACAAAGTACGGCAAATCCTACTACAGTATCTTCCCAATCGTCTCCTGTACGTTCTGCAGCGAATGCATCCATGCATTGGAGTGTATGCGTCCAAACATCGCCTTCAGGATGCCATTCCGGCTCCTGCTTGCAGCCATCCAGTATTTGCAATTCGGGGAAGTGCTTAATCCACTCTGTGTCTTTCAGAAACCGGAGACCTATAGACGGCTTTATGCCGCGAAGAATGAGTTTTATCCACTCCTCGAGAATGCGTTCACGAGCCAGACCTTCAAGTCCGATTGTCTTGCACAAGGCGATTGTTTCCTGTGCGGGAGTGAGCTGGAAACGGGCAGCGAATTGCATTCCTCTGAGCACGCGAAGGGGGTCCTCTATAAACTTCTCTGAAGTGTGACGCAGTACTTTTGCTTCCAGATCGCGAATGCCACCATAGGGGTCCACAAGTGATTCAGATGCCAGATCGCAGAGCATCGAATTAATGGTGAAGTCCCGTCTGGAACCGGCTTCTTCGGGAGTCATAAAGGGATCTGAGAGGATCGCGAAGCCCTTATGGCCCAGCCCTGCCTTGGATTCACGTCGTGGTATGGAAATGTCAATCGGCAGACCCTGCAGTTTGATGACGCCAAATGCCTGCCCGACAAGATCGAGTCTGAAACGTGCGGACAGGATGGCAATCAGCCGGTCGGGTGCAATACCGTATACCTCGATATCGACGTCCTTCAAAGGCAGTCCAAGGATAGAGTCGCGCACACAGCCGCCTGCGAGAAATATCCGGCCATTTGCAGCCGAGAGGGTTCGCGCGACATCAGCAACTGCAGACTCTATTGACTGGTTTGGGAATGAAACTTTCATATGCCAGACGCCTGCAGGGTAGTCACTGTACCGTGAGCGTATGAAGAATCAGCCGCATTCGCTATTGTACGGGTCTTGTCCTACCCGATCTTCGCGGTTGTACCCAAGTCTGGTCTCTTGTGGCGGTACCACATGAGTACCACTGGCGTGGCGATATACATTGTCGAGTATGTGCCGGCGATCATGCCGATGAACATCGCGACTGAGAAGTCCCTCAGTGCCTGCCCGCCGAGCAGCAGCAGGAAGAGAACTGACACAAAGGTCAGAAAGTTTGTGAGCAACGTGCGAGACAATGTCTCATTCATGGCTTGATTACATATGTCTACGAAACTCTTGTTTCTGTATAGTTTCAGGTCCTCGCGGACACGGTCGAAGATGACGATGGTGTCATTGACCGAGTAACCGACGATGGTCATCAGCGCGGCCAGAACAGTCATGTTGATCTGGAAGCCCAGCAAGTGCGTCAAGCCTGCCGTTATCAGTACGTCGTGGAAGAGTGCGATCACCGCTCCCAGCGCGAAGCCGAACTTGAATCTGAGCGCGATGTAGATGATCATCGCAATGAGCGACAGAGTCATGGCATTTAATGCGTTTTTGCCCAGGTCCTTGCTTACCTGCGCACCGACTGTGTCTTCCTGAAGGAGATCAAAACCTGCATCAGGGAACTGCCGCGTGAGTATCTTCATCAGGACATTGTCCTGCTTGACAGGTTGGGTCTCTGCACTGGCAAGCTCGTTTGCGGCAACAGGTACAGCGTTCGAGGTGGATGCTGCCACTTCGTTCGTCTGTCCTGCTTTGACAGTAGAACTCGTCAGGGGCGCTAATTCCCCGGCATTTTTATCAGTAACGATCTTGGCGACCTTGATCTGCAGCTGGAATGGATTGTTCTTGTCATCAGTTTCCTGATACTGGATGGAGGCATCGTCGATGCCGGCGGCGCCGAAGGCCTTCCGGAGGGTTTCTACGTCAGGCTTCTTATCCTTCTTGTAGCTCACAGTGATGCTTGATCCACCGGTAAAGTCGACGCCCATTACTTTGGAGACATCTTTCTTGTAGTGGTATGTCATCAATGCCCAGCTCCCGATAATGATCACCAGAGAGCAGGAGAGAGCCGGTTTCCATAAGCTCATGAAATCGATATTAGTCGGCTTAATAACGGAGAACATTCTGAAAACCGACAAGCTCTCGGTGCGGGTGCTGATGAGGTTGAAACACATTCGTGTGACTACAACCGCCGTGAAAAGACTTACGATCAGACCGCCGGTCAGCGTAACGGCATATCCTCTTACAGCACCGGATCCGAGTACGAACAGGATGACAGCCGTAATGATTGTCGTGATGTTTGAGTCGAAAATGGCGGAGAATGCTTTGTCGAACCCGGCCTGCACGATCGAGTTGAATCCCTTGCCAGTCCGGAGTTCCTCCCTCATGCGTTCAAAGATCAGCACGTTGGCATCTACAGCCATACCGATTGTCAGTGCTATACCGGCTATGCCTGGAAGCGTGAGGACTGGCAGGGCTATTGCTGCTCCGGCGCGCGCTTCCGGTGTCAGGACGCCCAGAAAGCCGGCTACAAGTATCATGCCCAGAGGTATCAATATCAGGTTGAGGATCAACGCGAAGTCCGCAAGCAGGCCAGGTATGAGGTAGTAGGCTGCCATGAGTACTATGATTGCTGTGCAACCTAGAACACCGGCAAGAACTCCGTTCTTGACCGCGTCAGCGCCAAGGGTGGGGTCGACGATGCGCTTTTCCTTGAACTCGACGGGGGCGTCAAGAGCGCCAGTCTGCAGTACAGTTGCCAGCTTCATGGCCTCTTCTCTGTTGAACCTGCCCGTGATCACTGCCTGTCCACCCAGTATGGGCTCATTGATGTTCGGGGCGGAATAGAGAGTGCCATCGAGAACAATAGCCAGCGGACGGTTGACGTTCTTCGTCGTGACAATGCCGAACTTCTTCTTGGCCTCGCCGGCAAACTGAATCTCCACTTTGTACTGTCCAAAGGTGGGGTCTCTTTCCCATGACGCCTTGCTTATGCCGCTTCCAACAAGTTGAATTTTCTTTTCAACCAGCAGTGGCAGGAAAAATTCTCTGTTCTTCCTGCTCACCTTCTCTAGAAGGAATTCGGCATCGGGTGGTGGTGGATGGAGTCTCGTGCGCATACTGCGGAAAAACACTTCGGACTGTTCCTTGCTGGCCCGGTTTGTTCCCATTGCGTCGATCACATAATATTGCATGTTGTCTTCAGTGATTATCGAGTAACCGGGAGGTGCAAAACCTTCGGCCAGCAGGGTTTTGCTCAGTTTCTCGCTTTTCTCATGGACCAGTCGGAACTCCAGGTATGCAGCTGTCTTGAGGATCTCCTCCGCTTCTTTCATCTGCTTTTTGGTGATGCCTGGTAGCTGGATAACAATTCTTGTGCCATCACGACCTTTTTGCAGGAAGATTGACGGTTCGGCGATACCCATGCCGTCCACGCGGTTCCGGATGATCTCCAGTGCCCGCCTTGGAAGTGCCTCGATTTCGGCCGCGACTTCTGCATCAAGCTGATTTGTCGCCAGCCCTGGTTTGTCTTGCAATATACGAGCGGCTATTGCGTTCGTGTCGATCCTGGCCAGATCAATGCCAAGTGTAAAACTTGCACCACCTGCGATGTCCAACCCTTTTCTGATCCCGCCCCTGATGCCAAGTTTGGCCCTCAGTTGGTCGAATGCTGACCACGGTAGAACGATTAGCATGGAAAGAGCAACAAGAGTTGCGAGTACGGCCCACTTCCAGACGGAATACTTCTTCATAGCGTTCATGTTTGTTCCTTGTCAGAGCCGGGTACCGGCGATAAAAGAATAATGAGGCGTCATAATAGCCATACCGGGACCGCACGGCAATACCAACTGAAAAGAATCTTGCTCCTGTCTCCGAGCCTGCATTTTCCATAAAAAAAGGGTCATTAGGCCCGGAATATTGACTTTTGAGAAGATATCTGGCTGAGAACGATGAACCGGCATGTTATTCTACAGTAACTTTACCGGTGCAAGAGGTTAGGTTTTATCAACGGGAGGATTGGCTGCCACGCCGCCCGCTGCCAGGCATTGAGTTAAAAGCAATACAATATCCCTTTGTCAATAATGTGCATTTCGGGGTTATCTTCAAAAGTTTATGACAGCGCGATATTCTGTTCTTGCCGAATGAAGGCGGAACCGCCATATTACAAAGTAATGAATGCAGACGTGCAGATTAAACTTTTTAAGAAATTACTGCCTTACCAGATTAAGCTGCGGGAGATTGTCCGTCTTCTTGGAGCAGTTGATGGCAAGGCGTGTCTTGATGCAGGTCACGATAATGCAGCCATGAGCAAATATCTGCGGACCCTTGGTGGTGCGTGGAGTACCATTGTAAGGCGTGAGGCGTCGAAGCCGATTGTGGAGCAGGCAGTAGGTGACAAAGTTCATGTTTACGATGGTTTCAACATGCCCTACGATGACAAGACCTTCGACGTTGTCATTCTATCCGATTTTCTGGAGCGGGCGTCTGATGACCATGCCCTTATAACGGAATGTCACAGGATACTCAAACCAACCGGAAGGCTTATAGTGGACGTTCCCCATGCTAAGCGATGGTCAATCTTGAGGCTGTTTGAGGCTCTGCTTGGCATCTCGCAAGCCAAGAAGGAGCGTGTGCGACCCGGATACACTGAGACGGAGCTGTTCCAGCTTCTTAAGCATGGGTTTGATGTTCACTCTGTACGTTCATACACCAAGGCTTTTGTTGAATTTATAGATATGTTCGTCTGTGCCAGGGCCAGCCGCAATGCGGAGGGCGGGGCGCACGATGAGCGGCTGGGCAGGCTGTACTCTCGAGCTTATCCTTTCTACTGGCTTGCATTTCAGCTCGATGGCCTGCTGTTTTTTGCAAAGGGATACAATCTCGTTGCAGTTGCAGTTCGTCATCCCTGGCGCCCACGCAACGCGCCGGTCCTGCATGATGGCAGATCCATCACTGAGGTCGTGTTAAGCAGAATTAAAGATTAGTCAGAGCAGGATTGACACGGGGCCGGAAAATAGTACCTTCAAACGTTTTGTGCCGGGACAAAATGTTCAGTGAACCATACCCGGGAATGAAAAAGTAAAAAAGCGAGGAAAGATGAAACGCACATACCATCCGTCGGTAAAGAAACGTCAACGCAAGATAGGGTTCCGGGCCAGAATGGCCACAGCAGACGGACGTAAACTTATTGCCCGTCGGCGCCAGAAGGGCCGCAAGCGCGTCACCATATAGGCTATCCACCTTCCTGCAATGCCTGGGCGGAATTACCGCCGCAAGCAGCCCGGGTGTAGGACATCCGGAAATGGATTGCTATGAATCTGGAAACCGGAAGCGATAAAGCAATTGCAGACAGCGTCGACAAAGGATTGTCGCGCAAACAGCGTGTTGCCAGTCCGGTCCAGTTTCGTGAAGCATACGACCAGGGGAGGTGCTACAGGGGCCGACTGGTTACCATGTGGCTGAGAACCGGCCCGGATGCGGCATTTCGACTTGGCGTGGTTACAGGCCGGCGAGTTGGCAAAGCTATCGAGCGCACGAGAGCCAGGCGGCTGATACGGGAAGCTTATAGGTTGAACCGTTCAAGATTTTGCGGTGTTTTTGATGTCATTCTGTCTGCCCGCAGCACCATCTGCTCGGCAAGAATGCAGGATGTTGAAGCAGAACTCCTGACACTGTCGAGGAAAGCTGGTATTCTTAAGAAGTAACTTGTGGTCAGTGAAGTGTCTGCATGTGGTTCCTGGTAACCACGTGCGCACGAAGATCCGGGGCAAGATTGAATGAAGATGATTCTTACATGCCTGATAAGATTCTACCAGGTTAGTTTGTCTCACATTTTCGGAGGTTGTTGCAGGTTTTATCCGACGTGTTCTGAGTATGCCCTTCAGGCCATAATGCAACATGGCAGCTTAAAAGGATCAGTTCTCGGAATGGGCCGCTTGTGCAGGTGTCATCCATTTCATTCAGGTGGTTTTGATCCCGTACCAGCGCCGGATGACGGAAAAAAGCGGGGATGCGCAGGAACGACGGGTGATATTTACAGCAACTGTGAGGTTATGCATATACCATGAAGAAACTTGATATTGCGATCGTTGCCTTGTTGTTCGTTCTCCTTATAGGATGGATCACTTACTATCCCAAACTTGCCCGGACAGTTCCACAGACGGTGGCGCCTGATGAGCAGGTAGAGCAGGGCACAAA
>JBAXMA010000192.1:0-6522 GCA_037134535.1 bacterium | reverse complement strand
GGGCAGCCTGTCCGCCTCTGGAGGAAACCCTCCGGGTGAGCCGCTTTCTTGACGCAGCCGTGCGGACTGATTCAGGGCTGTTAGAGATATTGTGTACGTGCGTTTGTGATTGTGATAGAGTGACTCGTTTAACTCAATGGAGAGATAAGTCATGATGAAAACGACATCGTCCCTGGTTGTGCTTGTGAGTGTGTTGGCTTTTGCTGGTTGCGGCGGTGGATCGGACCAAGGCGGGGATGTTTCCTTTACCGATGCATACGTGCCAGGGCACTCCCTTGCAGGAGTTCCGTTGGGCGAGACGTAGGCCGCTGTGACTGCGAACTACGGGAACCCTACATACGTTGTATTGCCTGTTGCCAACAGTGATTGGAAAGGTTCTATCTTCTACGGCAATACCGTCATGATCACCTTTAGCGACGGCGACAAGGATGGCCAGTTCTCAGCTACTGATACCGTTGATTCCGTCAGCGGTATACTTGACAAGGGCCAGGGACTTTTCAAGTTCGCAGGTGTTGGAACCGGTTCGACAGCGGCTGAGATATTGGCTGTAATTGCCAATCCGATACCAGACACTGATTACGGCACGATCATATTGTACAATACAGAGAATGAAACCAGTTTGGTGTTCATCATGTATAATGGGATCTGTGATATGGTCATTGTTGGATTGAAATAGGGCATGCCGGAAGACGGCTGTTTGATTGTTCCAGGCAGAAGGCGTTAATGGAAAAGTGTCCATGAAACACCGTTCATATGTTCTGACCATTACAGTAGCTGTTCTGGCAATACAATCTGTATTCGCCGCGCCACAGGATTTCACAATAGCCGTTCTCCCGGACACTCAGCATTATACCCTTAAGGGCGGCAACGGCATCTTCCAGCAGCAGGTAGCCTGGATTGTATCGAACCGGATTGATCGTCATATCGTGTGCGTAGTGCATGTTGGTGATATAGTTGACAAGGCCGCCAATGTGAGCCAGTGGACTGTTGCAACGAATGCCCTATACATGCTGGAGAATACCAGCCTCACGCACCTGGCCGATGGTATTCCATATTGCCCCTCTGTAGGGAATCACGACGAGGAACCGAAGGGTGATTCTAAAGGTACCGACGCTTTCAATTTGTACTTCGGGACCAATCATTTCGCTGCTAAGAAATACAATGGCGGTCATTACGGATCAAACAGGGACAACCATTACGAACTGTTCTCTGCAGGCGGTATGGACTTCCTGGTGCTGTCTGTGGCATTTGGTGCCGTATCCAATGTTCTTGCATGGGCCGATGGAGTAGTTAAATCGCACCCAGCCCGGCGGGTAATTGTCGTGACGCATAGCGGCCTTACTTTGCTTGGCCACTTGTCAGATCAGGGTAAGGCTCTTCATAAAGCGTTAAAATGTAATCCAAACTGGTTTATGCTGCTGTGCGGCCATGTCCACAGGGAAGCCCGCATGGAAAATGTCTATAACGGCCACACAGTGTATTCGCTTCTGGCCGATTATCAGGATGGCCCTAACGGCGGTAATGGATGGCTGAGGCTGATGACATTCTCGCCCAGCAACAATACTATTTCAGTGGAGACTTACTCGCCGTACCTGGACAAGTACGATACGGGGGCGTCGAGTGCGTTTACACTGAAGTATGATATGCAGGAAAAGGCAGAGAAGAAGTAGGACATTGATCTGACTGAAAACGGAACTATACGTTATATGCAGGAATAGGGCAGATAGAGCCCAGATACCATACTCGGATATTTGAATTGTTTGAGCACCTTGACAAGCGGGCCGGGAGACTGGAGCTGAGGAAGTGAGAAATGCCGCGTCAGACAAGGGTGATTGTCGCGATCAGACCGGCAGTGTCACAATCGGGCAAAATGGTGAAATGGTGAAATGGTGGGCACTACAGGACTCGAACCTGTGACTTCCGCCGTGTGAAAGCGGCGTTCTACCAACTGAACTAAGTGCCCGTCTAATGAGATGATATCGCCACGACAGATCAACAATCTCAGAGTCATGCATAGTGCCAGATTGTTTTACTTTCTCAAGCAACTTCTTTATCGCTTTTTACACACACACTAAGGGCTGAGTGTGATCAACCCGGGGATGTGCTGAAAATGAGGGTCGTAGGTTATCAGGCGGGCACCGGCTTCCAGAGCCGTTGCAGCAATCCATATATCATTTGTAGGGATCGGTGTGCCCTGGCGAGTGAGTTGACTTACGAGCAGCCCATAGCGTTCAGCGATATCCGGTGTAACGGCAGCTGTTTCAACTCCCGGGAGCGTCAGGAACTCGGAGAGTTGCCGCCGATTAGTATCGCGCCTCGACCCCATCTCGAATCCTGCATGCAATTCGCCGAGAACCGTTGCCGTTACCAGAACAACCTCGGCCGCCTCCAGTAGATCTTTCACGGGTGGATGCCCTCTCATCAGCCGGCTGTAGGCGTTTGTGTCAAGGCACACCTTCATGACTTCCAGATTTCCTCATCGATTTGCCCGAAGATCAGAGTGTTGCGGTCGAACTCGGCGCATTCTGCCTGACTCCATTGCCCTGCGAGCCGGGATAAGTCTCGTCTCTTCTTGTCAGTTGGCCTGATCTTGAGAGACTCCTCCAGTAAATCAATCACGACTCGATTTAAGCTGCTGCCTGTGCTTCTGGCTCGTCCCCGAATGCCATTTTCAACCTCGATCGGAAGCTGTCGTAATGTCATTTGCTTTATCACGATTATCTCCTCGACTCATTTATGACACCACTATGATAGCAGCAGTGACATCACTGCGTCAATGACAGAAAAGCCAATGTCTGTAATGCTTGAATTACGTGGTGGACGGTAGGGGCGAGCGGCCTCGCTCGTCCGCGGACGATCCGGCGGATCGTCCCTACCAACGCGTGCTCTCCACTGCACACCTGAGGCATTATCCTATGTCTTTTCTTTCCTCTCCCGCCGGTGGTGGGAGATCACCCGCATGAAGCCGATGGTGTCTTTGATCGGGTTCACCTTGCTCTTTTCATCGCGATACACGGTCTTGATGGGAACTGCGCCTATCTTGAACCCGAGATCGGCAATCCTAAGGAGTATCTCTGATTCAGCCGCAAAACGACTGGATTCCGTGCGTACGAGTGGCAGGATGTCGCATCTATAAAGTCGATAACCGTTCTGGCTGTCCGGAACATATTGCTTCATCTCGCGCGACAGCATCCAGCTCGTGAACCGGTTTGACATGCGGCGGACCAGTGGCATGCCGCGGTTGTCAGTCATGCGGTTGCCGATCTGTGCAGGGAAACCTGTACGTGTGTAGGCTTCAATGAATTTGGCTATGTCATCCGGATCATGCTGGCCGTCGCCGTCCATTGTGATCAGTGCCTCAAATCCATTCTTGCAGGCATAATCGAATCCCGTGTTCAATGCCATCGCCTTGCCTTTGTTGACCTCGTGGCGAAGGACTATGGCGCCTGCCTTTTGTGCTTCGTCGGCGGTGGAGTCAGGGGACCCATCGTCAATGACAACGATAGTCTTAACGTGCTTCAGAACATTTTGCACAACGTCGCATATATGTTTTGCTTCCTTGTAGGCAGGAATAATGACGCAATACCTGCCACTGCTATTATCGTTTGTCATGTTGATTGTTTACCTCTGCGTTGGTTTTCGCTTCTTTGAGCAGCTCGCCCGCCCCGTATGACGACCTGACAAGAGGCTTCGCCGCCACTGCCTGAAAGCCAAGTGCGATCGCCCGTTCGCGATAGTGCTCAAACTGTGCCGGTTCGACGTAGCGGTCAACGGGTCTGTGATTGTGTGACGGGGCCAGGTATTGTCCGATGGTCAGTATCGTGCATCCCACGGCATGCAGGTCCTTCATTGCCTCATAGATCTCATCGTCGGTCTCTCCGAGTCCAACCATCAGGCCAGACTTTACCATTATAGCCGGTTTCCTTGCTGCAGCGTAGCGCAGGACTGATAATGACCGCTTGTAGTTCGCGCCCGACCTGATCTGATCTTGAAGCCTCTTTACGGTCTCCAGATTGTGATTGAGAACATCAGGTCTGGCCGCAAGCACTACCGAAAGGTCGCATTCTCTACCTTTGAAATCAGGAATCAGCACCTCAATTGTGGCATTGGGTACACACTTTCTCAGTTCGCTGATAACTTCCGCGAATACCGACGCACCACCATCATCCAGGTCGTCGCGAGTCACGCTGGTGATCACGACATGCCCGAGCTTGAAGTCTCTGGCCGCCTGTGCCACTCGTATTGGTTCATCGGGGTCAGGCGCAATGGGAGTCCCTGGCGTGACAGCGCAGAATCCACATTTCCGGGTGCAGATGTCGCCCAGGATCAGAAACGTTGCTGTGCCGTGACTGAAGCATTCATGCCGGTTCGGGCACATGGCGCTTTGACATACTGTGTGGAGATTATTTCGCTCCAGGGCAGAACTGATGTCGTTGAATGCACCAGCGGCTGGAAGTCGCGTCTTGATCCACGGTGGATGCTTTCTGGTGGTGGTTGCGTTAGTCATATTAGAAAAAAAACACCCCGGCAATTTAATGCCGGGGTGTTAAGGATTTCATCCTCTACGGAATAAACGAGAGGTTAACGTGAGTCGCGGCCGAAATCACGACGACCACCACGATCACCACCACGACCGCCGCCGCCACCGCCACCGCCGAAATCATCGCGGGGACGATCTGACTGGGGACGTGCTTCGTTGACTCTCAATGCCCGGCCCATGAAGTCCTTGCCGTTCAACTCGGCAACGGCCTTATTGGCTTCGTCCTGTGTGCTCATCTGCACAAAGGCAAATCCACGCGGCTTATTAGTGAAACGATCCATAATCAGATCACAACTGACCACCTGACCAATTGCTGCGAACGCATTCCTCAACTCATCCTCGGTGGCTTCAAACGACAGATTACCAACATACAACTTCGTAGCCATATCTGTACCATTCCCTACTGTGGGGCCGATTGCGAGGAGCGTTCCCGAGTCATTCGAGTTTCTGGTCGCCGCCCAACATCGATATACTGGTCGACAACCCACCGTCTCGCTTGCAGCCTTTACCCCTACAAAACACAGTTATAGTACGCTAAACACACCAGCTGCGCAATAGTAAATTAGTAAAATGAGTCGCGTTTTGAGTCTGAAGGAGGTTAAGTTCTCTGAACCACAAGACCTCAAGGGAGAAAATGAGCAAGATTAAGCCGGAAGTTCTAGTCGACTGCACGTGTGAGACTGGCGAGAGCCCGTTATGGCATCCGATCGAGGCCAGGGTATACTGGGTAGACATTCCTGCAGGTCACCTTTATCGCCATGCACCGGCCACCGGAAAGACCGAAATATTCGAGATCGGTACTGAGGTTGGAGGCTTTACCATCCAGACCGATGGGGCTTTGCTTCTTTTTATGGCAAAGGGCGCAGTTGCTCTCTGGCGTGACGGCAAGTTGCAGACAGTCATTGAAGAAATCCCTGAAGAGCGTGATTCCAGGTTTAATGACGTGATAGCTGATCCGCAGGGACGGGTATTCTGCGGCACCATGTCTTCTCCGAAGCATCCGGGACGCCTCTACCGGCTGGATACGGACCGGAAGATTACACCAGTACTGGAAGGCGTTGGAACATCGAACGGGATGGGCTTCACGGCCAAGGACAGGCTTTTCTATCATACCGACACCCGCACACACGAAATACGCATCTTTGACTATGACAAGTCGACGGGTGCAATATCCACTCCTCGTGTCTTTGTGAAGGTCACAGATCCTGCCGGTGGACCTGATGGATTGACAGTTGATGCCGATGGTTGCGTCTGGTCGGCACGATGGGGCGGTGCCTGTCTCGTTCGCTATGATCCGGCCGGTCAGGAGTTGTTCCGCATCGATTTTCCGGCAACGAAAGTATCCTGCCTGACTTTTGGAGGTAAGGACTATACGGATATGTTTGTAACGACTGCCGGTGGCAATGACAGGAAGGACAACGGACCTGGTGCCGGCGCGTTGTTCCATCTCAATCTCGGGATCAAAGGCGTGCCGGAGTTCTTCTCGCGGATACAGGTTTGAGCCTGCGTGGATCAGTTGGGCCACAACGAAACACGCGAAAGGTCTTGGAAATTAAGAGGTTGTGGGTCGCACTTGTGCCCCTGGCCATGTAGGAAGCGAGCTTGCTCGCGATTTGCGCTACTTCGGTTCTTCGAACGCGAATACTGTGAAGACGAGAAGTTCGGTTTTCGGGTCTTTCCATGCATTTGCAGGCAAATGCGCCTTCTGCCTGCAAAGTTCATCCATGAAGTCCTCTTTTGTCGAGAAATGTTCCCAGACCTGCGGCAGGAACAGCCCGCTGCGGAATCCCTGCTTTACGACCACGCCGTGAATATTCTGCTTGATCTCGTCACCGCTCTTCAATCGCTCCATGGGGGACAGGACAGATATTTCGATGTGGGTCAGCGGTAGTTCACTTGTGGTAAGCGGATTGAATCTGCTGTCGTGTACGGCAGCCGCAACGGCGAAGTTTGCCACCGTCTGAAATAGGGGTGCCCTGGGC
>JBAXMA010000191.1:0-6633 GCA_037134535.1 bacterium | reverse complement strand
GTAGTGAGCTGGCAAGTCCCGGGCCGTATGTGACAGCCACGGCATCAATATCGCACCATGCCACCCCCGCTGTTTCCACAGCTGACTTCAGAACGTCCGGCAACGACGTCACATGGCTTCTCGAAGCAACCTCCGGTACAACGCCGCCATAGGGTCGATGAAGGTCGACCTGGCTGTAGACGACATTTGAGAGCACTTCCCTGCCATCTCGCACCACTGCCGCAGCGGTCTCATCACACGACGTTTCTATTCCCAGCACATTCATGGAGCCCTTAATTACCGCATAAGCATTGCCTCAGAAGCAAACTCACAATGCAAGCAACACCTGCAAGTCTCTCTTGTGAAAACGAATGGCGCGAATGTCCGCTTTTCCTCCTGGCATGTCAAGTAGTGCATGAGTGGTAGTGCAGGAGCGGAATGAACCGTTTATGTGTTTTTTGAAGTTTCTCTTCTACGCCGACCATGGACGTAACAGGACAAAGGCGCAATCACAGCGATCACAGCCATAGTGCCCGGCGCCGGCAAGAATCAGATGCATCCACCACTCAGGCGGGTCTTTGTACAGTCGCCTGCTACCGCATATCGGACAGCGTTTTCTAAGGGCAATCTTCATTTTCATCTCTCCAACTACAATCACGACCTCAATGCATGCTCTCCGCCCCATCTAACCAGAGTTCGCGCATCTTCATACGCAATTCTCATGCCGAGACTGGCTTCTGCTCGTAACATGCTTGCATTCAATGAGATAGATGCATTCGAGTGCGAAGAACGTTGTGACTGCCAGGTGTTCGTTCCGTATCAGTTTCCGGCATTGTGAACGGATGATGAGGCGGTGCGGAAACAAAATAATCAGCTGCAGCTACCTAATCGCAATTCGCAGGAATATTGAATGGTCGATTAGAACTTGAGTGTGGATGGTGCGAAGGGTAGAATCCGGACGCAGTGGGCTGATTGAATGCGACGAAGAAAGGCAGGAAAGACCAATAGAGCTGGGGCAGTTAAGTGTTTGCTGGACATGGCAAGATGAATCAGGAACACAACATAGAACCGGCAAAAGAGCTGGCTGACACTTCCGGGCGCCAGCGACCGGCCCGGGAACCGTCGTACGCTGGCACTGATACTCCCACACACACACTGCCCGCGGGACTACAGTTCCTGCTGATCTTCGTGCTGCTGGCGGCTGGCATCGTCGTCGCGGGCTCGTTCTACTACCATGAGTCAGCGCAGAACTTCCGCACGCAGGCGGAACGGCAACTTTCCGCCATCGCAGATTTGAAGGTGGGCGAGCTGACGCAGTGGCGCGAGGATCGACTGGGTGACGCGGCCATCTTTTTAAAGAACCCTTCCTTTACAGCTATGGTGCGGCAATTCTTCGCACAACCGGCCGACACGAACATGCAACGCCAGCTTCAGGACTGGTTGGGCAAATATCCGGCTCTGGAGGACTATGACCAGGTTAGCTTGATGGATACTCAAGCGATCACGCGCTTTTCTCTGCCCGGCGGTCTGAATCCGGCCAGTGCCGACACGACGCGAGCGGTAGATGAAGCCGTGCTCTCGGGTCAGATTGCCATTCAGGACTTTTACCGGCAAAAACACAACCAGCGCGTCTATCTGTCAGTTCAAGTTCCCCTGCTCGACGAGTCGAACGCGAACCGGCTACTGGGCGTGTTAGTCCTGCGGATTGATCCGGCAAAGTATCTTTACCCTTTCATCTGCCACTGGCCGACGCACAGCGCGACCGCCGAGACGCTGCTGCTGCGCCGGGACGGGAACGATGCGCTCTTCCTGAATGAACTCCGGTTTCAAACGAACACCGTACTGAACTTGCGCGAGCCCTTGAACGGCGTCGATTGTCCCGAGGCGCAGGCCACCCTCGGCCGGGAGGGCATCATCCATGGAACAGACTACCGGGGTGTGCCGGTGATGGCGGCCATGCGCACCGTTCCAAGCTCGCCGTGGGCGATGGTGGCCCGCATGGACATTACGGAAATATATGCACCATTACGCCCGCAACTCTGGCAAGTGATCGTCCTGACCAGCGTCCTGATCTTTGGCGCGGGGGCCGGGGTTGTGCTGATCTGGTGGCAGCAGCGGGTCCGTTTCCTCAAGAAGCAGGTGGGGGCGGCGGTGGCACTGCAGGCGAGCGAAGACAAATACCGTAGCCTTGTCGAAACCACAGGTACAGGATTCCTGATTTTGAACTGCAAAGGTCGAGTCATGGATGCTAACCCGGAGTATGTGCGCCTTGCCGGCTATGACGAACTCCTGGAAATCTTAGGGAGACAAGTTACGGAATGGACTGCCGCTCATGACATCCAAAGAACTGGGGAGGCTGTTGCCCAATGCATTATAGATCGTAGAATTCGAAATCTGGTCATTGATTATTCCGGCAAGAACGGACTGGTCACTCCAGTAGAAATAAACGCGACCGTCTTAGGCGAAGGCGAGTCGCTTCGGATCGTGTCTCTTTGCCGCGACATCACCGAGCGCAAGAAGGCGGAGAAGCGCGAGAAGGAGTTGCTCTTAAGGGCAGAACAGACAACACGAATGGAGTCCATGGGCGTGCTGGTCGGAGGAGTGGCACATGACCTCAACAACATACTGGGCCCCATTCTTCTCCTGCCGGACCTGATTGCAGACTACATTGAACAGCATGGGAACTCAGCTGATCCTGGACACGCAGATGCTCTTGAAGCGGTGGAAACAATTAGGGATTCCGCAAATAGGGCGGCTGGAGTAGTTAGTGATCTTGTTGTTATGGGCCGACGTGGCCAGTTCCAGAAGGCTCCTGTGGATGTTAATCGCGTAGTGGAACTAGCACTGGCCGCGAAGCAGATCAAGGCTATGCAGGAAGCGCGGACTGGCGTGCAGGTGTTAAAACGGTTGGCGAATGAATCGCTCTGGTGCCTTGGCTCGGAGTCGCGACTCGTGCGGATATTGATGAACCTGATAAACAACGGCGCCGAGGCAATTTCCGGGGTGGGCGATATTGTCGTTCGTACAAGCAGGGAGTTGTTTTCAGAACCACGCAAAGGGTACCAGGTGGTGCCATCCGGTGATTATGTCATCATTGAAGTTAAGGATACCGGTTGCGGAATGGACGAGAAGACAATAGCCCGTATGTTTGAGCCGTTCTTCTCGACAAAGAAATCCAGTGAGCGGAGCGGAAGCGGGCTTGGATTATCGGTGGTGCATGGATTGGTGAAGGATCATGCTGGTTTTCTGGATGTGACGAGCCTGCCGGGCAAGGGAACAACGTTCACGGTATTCCTACCAGCGGTGGGAGCCGATAAAGCGCAGGAAGCCTCCCCTAAGAAGCGGCTGCCCGGAGGTAATGAGCGAATTCTAGTGGCTGACGACGAACTGGGGCAACAGGTGCTTTCGCGACAGCAGCTGAAGAAGCTGGGGTACGATATTGTCGTGGTGTCTAGCGGGGAAGAGGCATTGGTGCTGTTCGAAGCCACATCCCGTGAAGGTAAACCATCACCGTTCGATCTTGTGGTAATGGATGTGATCATGAAGGAAATGGATGGACTTGCCACATGCAGGGCAATTCTTGAGATGTATCCAAAGCAAAAGCTGGTGATTGCAAGCGGCCATGCACCGGAAGGATACGAGGAACAACTCAAGGGCATGGATGCGAAGTGGCTGGCAAAACCTTATACGGATATTGACCTGGCATACGCCGTTCGCTCACAACTGGACATTTAAGCCCATCAAGGCAGACCCGGATCCCAAACAGGTCCCAGCTGAAATCCCGAACGCCGCCACAAATGAGTACAACAGAGCGTAGCACGAATACTCTCCACGCTCATCTGGATATCGTTTAGTGGATGCTTGATTGGGATTGCGATCTCTCTAACGACTAAAGACTGGATGAGTATCGCCGTGCTCCTGACAGTTTGCGCCTTGTTCGCGGTGTCACCTGTCGCACTCAGACGCGGACATTTGCTAGTCATCACTCTTATGTTTCCGGGGTTAGCCCCTGGCACAACGACTTTGACTGCGACAATGGGCCAGGGAATTCGTGACGTTGCCATATTGACGCTTCCCATCATCTTTATCTCTGCAGGCTTGGCTTTGGAACAAAGGTTCTTTGTAATAACTGTCTCTTTCCAACAGAAGGTACATCGGTGTATCAACGTCCTGAAGTTAACATGCTTAAACATTCCTGTGGTATCGTCGGCTTGCCATGAAACAGCCGAAGGTCTATTATGTCTTCTGAATTAATCCAAATATGAGGAAAAGATGGCAGCAAATAGCAAAGAAGATGTGACAGTGAAACATGAGGCTCCGAAGCAGGAACCTGCCGTTTCCGCGAGCATAATTGAGAAAGGTTTGGCACATGACCTTCGCAATGTGCTCTGCCCGATTATCATGCTCTGCGACAAAGTTACTAAGTACATCGAGCTGCACGGGGATCCAGTTGACCCTGACCGCACGGATGCCCTGGATGAAATGCAGACGATCAAAGAGTCAGCCACTGAGGCAGCTTGTATGGTTCGACAGTTTGCGGTGAGTGGCAATTATGGCAAGATCCAGAAATCGGCGGAACCCCACATCAACAATCCGGGCCATTGATCGCCCTTACCGGCACTAACTATCTGCCCGTTCCCAATTCTCCCTTCGAGTGGGAGTAACTCTAAACATTCTTGTCCATCTGAAGCGTGAATTCAGGTTCAAGAAGGGCCAAGCCGTAGACCAGGCCTGGCCCTCCCCGCTCTACTAGTGGATCTGGTATACCACAACGTTGTCGTGTCCGCCGACGGCACAGACTGTTCCATTCTGGTCAACGGCGAGCTTCCTGCCACCACCAGGCCAGGACACCAGCAATTCGCCCGCATTGCTATACATCATGTTGCTGTAGCCCTGTGAGGTTTCAAAGACATTGCCGAAATCATCCATGCGCACATCACTCCAGGTGTCAATCGTCTGTCGCCACAACTCACCGCTCCCAACATCGTACAGGGCAAGGCGAAACGCGGTAGCATCCTGATACGAGACGGCAAACTGCGTACCATCGCCACGCAGTGCCGCCGATGACACGCTGTTTCCATCGACGATATTGAAAAAGGTGAGCTCGACCCCGTCGCCATTACAGAACAGGACGTCGCTGTTGGTCACGAGAATCATGCGGTCCCCGTCAGCAGACACAGATACTTGCCATAAAGTCCATCCACGGGTGTCGATCACACGGGACCACAACTCGCCGCCAGTAGCGGAATAGCAAGTAAGAATGTGCTCTCTAGCGGCAAAGATCTTATTGCCCGTACGCGTCATGGCCACTTGAACTTCACCTGATATAGTCTTCTCCCAGAGCAGTACCCCGTCTCTGGACAAGGCATACACTTTGCCAAATGATGTGCCGATAACAACGATAGCTGCATCGGTTGACATCGCACCGCTTTCAAACACCTGGTCGGTCGGCAGTGAGTATTTCCAGAGAACAGTGCCATCGGGCCTGACGAACTGCACTGTGTTGGTGCCCGAGTCACCGATCAGCACAAATCCACCGTCAGGCGATACCGCCACGATATTATTGGCACCGGGTCTGACAGTCACGCTTGCGGTCTCCGTGGCCGTTGCCGGACCGCTACTATTGTCACAACTGGTCACGAGCACTCCGACGCCTGCGACAATCATGACTCCGACAAGACTAGCCACCCTCGATAATTTCACCATACGATCCCTCCCTGATTCGTGCATTGCTCACACCTTCGCAACCCTGAACAAAGGCTCACCCACTGACGCCTCCCATAATGGTCGTGAGTGTATTGGTGCCGGATTTCTTCGTGCCCTCCGCATTCATGAACCAGCATGCAACCACCACAGCGTGGTACTATCTGTATTCCCAATAGTACAAGCAAGAGAAAAACGGAGAGAAACACATTACCCAGTTTGTCAGCCCACCTGCTTCTACTTCACCCGCAAATCCTCAAGTCTAAACTCTAGGGCATAAAAGTAGCGAGCAACCATAGGGACCCCCGCATCTGTCTTGCACTGCGAGTCAGATTGTGCGCCAGAAATCTCATGCGCATTTATGTGTATAGCGGGCAGACAGCGCCACATCTGGTTATCACGATGACTGCGTGATGGCCCTGGCGCGCGCGAATCACCGTAGATGGTAGACGGAGAGTTGCGAAAGGATGCTGCTGGTGCTTGGGAGCGAAAGACACATTCATGCCGGATAGCGGAGGCTGGAGCGGGTGCTGTTGGGATAGACACGCCGATGCGCCTCACCTATTAGCGCGGCTACGCGCCAAGGACCTTCTGGAGTTTCTCCAATGCGGTCTGGCGCTTGGCCACCGTCATCCGCCGGATATTTTGCAGTTTCCACTGCAAAGCCGGGAGTTCCCGCAGATGTGCAATGCCCAGTGCATCCCATTCCGGTTCCGCTCGCTTCATGGACAGCAGAAAACGCTTTTCGTCTGCATCAAGTGTCTCGCGAAGCTGGACAACGATGCGTTTTCGAGTTTCGCACAGTGTCTCCACCGGGACCTCTTCACGGGCCATGCCGGCAAACTCGTCGACATGGACCTTGGCGATGTCCTTGAACTGCGGATCGAGCAACTCGTGCATTGGGCGGTCGTGCGAGGCGAGGTAGACCACGAAGGCTCGCCGGACCTGCGG
>JBAXMA010000190.1:0-6636 GCA_037134535.1 bacterium | reverse complement strand
CGAATGATCCTCGACTGCAGCCTCCCGTAGGAGTCTGGGCAGTGTCTCAGTCCCAATGTGGCTGACCATCCTCTCAGACCAGCTACCCGTCATAGCCTTGGTGAGCCGTTACCTCACCAACTAGCTGATAGGACGCGGGCTCCTCTTCAAGTGACAGGTCTCTTGCGAGACCCCGCCTTCAGTCATCCAGACTCGCGTCAAGTGACCACATTCGGTATTAGCCCAGCTTTCGCCGGGTTATCCCCATCTTAAAGGTAGATTGCCCACGTATTACTCACCCTTACGCCACTATCGTCCCAGATGTATTGCTACATCTAAGACTCCCGTTCGACTTGCATGCCTAATCCACGCTGCCAGCGTTCGTTCTGAGCCAGAATCAAACTCTCCAAATAAGATTTTCAAGTATCTGCCAGTTTAACCCGGCAGTTGCTCGTCAATCACTGAAGGAACCACCCGATGATGGTTCCAGGCCCATAACAAAAAACCTAACCGCACCACTTCCGGCTCGAAGTGGTGCGCATAAATATTCCGTTATCAAAGAACAAGAAGACAAAACCTTGCAGCTCCCCTTCCCTCTCGAGCAAGGGACCCACAAGGCTTTATGTACTGAATGAATCTAGAACAACTCAATCAACTGGTTAAGATAGTAGACGCAGTGTCTTCTCCAGTCAACCACTTTCTTTTGTTTTTTTTCGGGGCCATTTCCGGCCGTCCAAAAGACGCGATGAAGCCCTGAAACAACACCAATTGCGCTTGTTACCGATGTCGACAACAGGCATCGCACCGCTCACATTCATCTCTCCGATGTCACTCAGAAGATAGCCGAACCGGGTCTGCTGTGCAATCTAAACGCGACAACAAGAGTCTACAAGAAGACAATTTCAGCGAGTTGAGACTTTATCATTCAGGACCTTCATGATCTTCTGCTCAAAGTTCTCATCGTTGGCCGCGATGGAGCCTGGGACTGCCGCAGAAGATCCCTGTCGCGACACCCTGAGATTTGCAGAACTCTTTCGTGGGTGGCTGATTAACTCAAGTAACGAACAGGGTGGCGTTTGGCGCATAGCTATCAGGCTAAGGACCCCGCGGCGCAAATTCGCTAACTTATCAATCGTTCTCGTCCTCAGCGAGGCGGAGCCGAGCGGTCGTCGTCCTCGTCTTCGAATTGGTGTTTGTTTCGGGGACAAGGACGAGTACGATCATGGAAACACATTTGCTTAATAGCTATGGCGTCCGACGTCCTTTCCGGACGCTTCCTCGCTGCCCCAAGTGGCAAATGCAGTACGTCGGCTGACGGACTGCCACCTTCGGAGAAACTGATCAGTTAGCGCTTCACGTGAATCACAATAAGCCACCCACAAACTCTCTTGTGTCTTGTTATGCGAGTATATGTATCCGTATGTGCATATCAACGATATCATTAGTGTTTCTGTGATCGTTCAGATTTTTGTCATGCGCCACGCGGCCGCCATGGTCTGCTAATATGATTGACCAATGCTCCCTGAAAGTCCTAACATATGGGCGAATGTAAGAGGTCTCTGGCCTATGAGAAACAATTGTTTCAGAAGCAATAGTAAGATGAATGCGACGGCAATTATCGTTTTCGCCGCTCTGGCCTGGGTTGGAGTGAACACTGCAGTTGCGGGTCCAACAGTTATGACTCCCGAAACATGGACCGCTGCAGGACTGCAGGGATGGGGAAGCGCGGGTGATGCGAGCGTGACTAGAGATGGCGTCGTCAACAACCCATATCTGCTGATCAGTTTTGCGGGTGGCGGCGCGCCGCCTGCTCCTTATCAAGCTACAATCTCCACGGTCGGGTCACCGGCCACGACCTTGTTCACCGGAAACTACATCGCAGCCAACGTCGCTTCTGCCAACTTCAGTTTCTCAAACTCAGTCAATCCTTCGACCGTAAGCCTGGTGTTTGGTGCAAATGCACATGCTTGGAGTCGCACCTTTACTCCAGTCTCCATCAATCACTGGAACACATATAACATTTATTTCAACTATTCACTTGAATGGACATCACCCGGCAATGATGCAGCCACCTTCCTGGCTGACCTTCAGGCTGTCAGCTGGATCGGAATCAACATCGTTAGCGGCGGAACAGGTCCTGAGGAATATGGGCTGGACAACTTCCAGCTCATGATTCCTGAGCCGGCAGACTTCTGCCTTCTCGCTGCCGGCGTTCTGGGCATGGCCCTTGCTCTCAGAAGGAAACCATTGAGCCGTCACTGGTCAACCGGAATACATGCTTGATGGACTCAATGGAAGTTCACAGGCCATTTCTGTTCATAGAGCTTTTCCTCGATTTCGGCCATTAGCTTGCCAAGGTCATACAGATCGTCCGCCGGAATATTCAGCGGGCATGATTTCACAAGATCTGAAAGAATTCTACGTGCCGCTTCCAGCTTGCCTTCCTTCCAGCGTATCTGTGCCAGCCGCAACATTGCTTTTGCCCACTCAGTACTGTGCTTCGCCACAAACACAAGTTCATCTGCGATAACCTGTTCGGCGAGGCTAAGCTGGCCGCTGCGTATATATATGAACTGAACCGTGTCCAAAACATCTGGATTCCTGCCTCCTGTTTTAAGAAGATGCGGAACCATGGCCAGAGCCTCAGGAAGATTCTCGGCATCTTCTCCCAACGTATAGGCGAGATTATTAAGCATTGCGGAATCATTCCGATACACTTGAAGTCCCAGTTTCAAAGTAGCCACAGCGTCGATTCTTCTCCCAAGCCGCCGTTCCGCCTCGGCCAGCATCAGGTACGCAGTTTTATTAGTATGCCCAGCAGCTATTGCATCTTTCATCTGATCACGGGCATCAACATTGTTCAATCCACCCGCGAGAAACTTGGCCCAGCCAAGCATCTCCATCCATAAAGGATTTGAAGGCTCCAGTGTCCGCAGCCGCCCCAGTGCAAAGAGCACATCCCAGTCCGGCTTTTCGTTCATGCCCCAGAATTCTATGAGCTTGCTGCAAAGATACGGCTGCGGGCTGAGGGAATGCTCAATGGCTCGTGCCGTTGCAGACAAAGCCCATTTCCTCTCCTGCAGTTGCTCTGCGCAACGCAGAGCCAGGACGTGAGCAGGCACAAGGCCTCTGGCTTTCGTTTCCGCGTCAGTAGCGGCTACAGCCGCGGCATTCACCATGCGCTTTCCGAGCAGGAAGTCGCCAGCCCTCACAATCGTGGCCACGGGATACTTTCTCGCCTTTGTCGCATTCCGGACTTCTTCAATCGCCCAAGCCTCAGCTTTCCCAGAGTCAATGCCGGCAACAATATGCGCCAGCCATACCTCTGAGTCATCAGGACATGCAGCAAAAGCCTCCTCCGGAACCCCCGGAACCCCCGGTGACAGCCCGATCAGCAACCTCCTGAGCATACCCGACGTCGGCGCCTCAGCCACTGCCATACGAGCCGCTTTGCGCGCCTCGGCAATTTTGCCGTTCCTGCATAGAAGCAGTGTAAGCTGATTAAGGGCAGCAGCACGTTCCATGCTGTCACGCCCGCAAGCAGCCCACTTCTCCGGATCCGCGTCTTTTCCTGTACATTTGGAGCGGTTGCAATCAAGCCACAGCTGGACAAGCTGTTTCATAAACGGACTCGAAATATTGTGCTGGTTCCGCTCAAGAATAAGGGCATTGCTCCCGAACTCGACTTCCGACGGAATATTTGCAATGCCCCATTGCCCGGACAATTCTGCCGGGGAAAGGACAAGATCCTGAACTGCCGATGTTGGAGAAATATCACTGCCTGTTAACAGGGCCGCGTTAATTGCCTTGGCCTCAGAAAAGCGCTGTGTCTTCAGCAGTGCCTCGATCTCCAACCCCTCGAAACCGCCCATTCGCGGCTTCAGTAGCTCGATCGCAAGAAGCGTCTCCTCGGTACCCAGAAACATGCTTGAAAGGCGCACTTGAAGAGTTGCAGCCTGCGCAGAATACGGAAAAGTTACAAGGGTGCGCCGGATGTTCTCAAGTGCGCTGACACCCAGCGTGAGCCGAAACTGCGACTCACAGAACATCAGCATTGCTGGTAGCGGCGCATTCTTCGACCCAGCCCACGCCCTGAGAGTTTCGTAAACATTCTGCCAGTCGCCACTGTGCTGGTAAATCCCGGCATGTGCAAGCAACACTTTATTGCTCTCGGACGCATGACCTGCGACAATTCCAGAAAGTATCGCATGAGCTTCATTCTGACGGCCAACCAGATCACAGGCCTGAGCATACAAGTACTTCATGTCCAGGGAAAGATTACCTTTCGTGTCACGAGCCGCAAATTCGGCCAGAGCCATAGCCAGCAACTTTTTCCGTGATTCATTCGCCCGATCATGATCATCACCGGTGACCGCATACAATTCGCCTACCATGGGAATATCTTTCCATGCCTTCCTCCATGGGGTCGCTGTTCGAGCCAGACAGTAATACATATCCGGCGCCAACCTGATCACATCGTCCGCAACACCCGAAGAGAAGCCCAGAAATCTTTTCTGGAAGGTAAACCACTCATCTCCCATCCATGCTGGCATCAGAAATACTGCGGGATGATTTGATTCCGCCACCTTGAGCCGGTTATACGCCAGCCATGCCAGATCCGGCCGCCTTAGACGACAACTCTGTTCCACCCACATGGCAAGATCGTCCGGGCCGAGCCGGTCAAGGCTACCGGCAAGTTTAACCGCAAAAGTCGATTCCCACTCACTGTCCGGCCAGATTGCCGCGAGCACGTAGAAGTATTTCAAAAGTCGTGGATCATTTCCGTGCGTGGTCATCAGAAGAGTCAACACTTTCGCCGCCCCTGATGGATCCTTCTGCTCGAGGCAGGCATTGACAGCAATCATTGCGTGAGAGAAATCACGGTAAGGAACATTGCTGGCCGACTCTGAAATTGCGTCCCATCTCCCAGCCGCTGCGAGATATGGATATAGCGCCCTGACCCGATGCGTCAGCACGGCCGATTTCGACGCCTTAACCACCATTTCTGCCGCAAGTTCTATGTCGCCCCTGTGGGCGGCAAATTCGGCCTGTACCATCGCTACGCCCGGCTGATCCTGCCCAACAATGGCCGCAATATTGCTCACCACCGACTTGGCCGCATCTGGCCTACCTGTGCCCATAAGTCCCCATGCCAGCAATACAGAATGATCCTGATCAGCCTGCCTGATCGCAGCCGGAATGACATCCAGCTCCCTGAGCGCATCTTCATGAGCCCCGCGCAGCAGCAGTATCCTCACAAGTTCTTTCCGGATGGCATAGTTGGAGTGATTGAGTCTCAGGGCTGCCCTACAGGCGCGTTCAGCTTGCTCCGCATCCATTGAAATCAGATCAGTAGCAACTCCACCGATCATTTCCGCCCGATGGTACGGCTTGCACCTGATCATAAGGACAATGGCAAACGCCATCGCAAACATGGAAAGAAAAACAACGCCTGGTCTCTTTAAAACATGCTGCCAGAAAATTGGCAGCCTTCTTATTGAGTCCGAAGTAAACAATGTCGCACGAACATCATTTTCAATTTCAGCTGTATTCCGGCGGAGCGACCGCAACCATGACGCTTCCACTTGAATCAGGACCACTGAAACCAGCAGCAGCACGCCCAGTGAGTCATGAAGAAACTGCCCGGCCCAAGCAGGTTGCGCGGGATCGGCCAGCATTACCATCAATGCGATCCGCCCAATGTTAAGCAGAACAACCTGAATAGCGCCGCTCAGCATCAGGATCAAAACTTGTAATAACCTTAAGCGCAGAAGAATCCCGATGCCCGCGCCACACATCAGTACCGTCGTGGCTGTGGCGAGCCCGCTGCACGCCTCCGGCACCATGAATGTTGCAACCGCGGTTCTTATGATCGAACCATCAGCCCATACGCGGTAGTTGAGGGCATGCAGAAGATATTCGGCGCCTTGCACTGATGCGGCCTGCATGGCCGCATGAAGAAATGCAAGCACCTGTCCCGGAACAGGGTATATCCAGTACAGCAAGATTAGGGAAATGAATGTATCTCGTGAAAACTTTTCCGGAAGAGACCATCTCGCAACCCCGAACAGGATGAGCAGAACACCCAACCACTGAAGCCGCATGACATCGAAGACGGTACCTGCCACAAACGCCAGAGTACCCGCAACGGCAGCAATCCCGGCAACCGCCGATGTTGCAGGTCTGGCCATGGACTGTACATTCTCCGGCTTCGGCCTAACCAAAATCAACACGGCAAAGATCACGCCCAGCATCACGTGACTTATCCCGACTCCAGTCCATCGAGAAATCCAGAATGTAAAAACAAGCCAGAGCGTTAACATCACGATCGCACAAGCCAGCACGGCTTTCTGTATTGTCTTCATTTATTCACCGATCCATGACGCCAGCAAGTATTGCCGCGCGGCCGGGTGCTTCTGGATTCAGATTCTGCAGGGAAGACACTGGAAATGGTGCACCCGAGAGGAGTTGAACCTCCACGGCCTTGCGGCCACAAGGACCTGAACCTTGCGTGTATGCCAGTTTCACCACGGGTGCGCATCAGGAATAGAAGACTCGGAAACTATCACGTCGCTGAAGGAAGGTCAACGAGTTCGTGACATCTTTGTCGCGTAGTTTTCAAAGTTGGACTTTTCTGTGCGATCAAAGTTGGGATTC
>JBAXMA010000189.1:0-6639 GCA_037134535.1 bacterium | reverse complement strand
GTTCACTCCTGGAGCAGAGGATATCTATCAGGCGTTTCCGTCGGGAAGGGCCCAGCATGTTGAGCGCCGCGCAAATGACGTAGGTCATCTTACCTTCTGCAATATCCTCACCGCAGGATTTTCGCCATTTGGGTGACGCGCTGAAATTGTGGATGTCGTCAATTATCTGGAACGCTACTCCGAATGAGCATGCAAATCCGATGCCAGCTTCGGCGACGTCAGCCGTGGCGCCGGCGAGGACTGCCGCGCACTCGGTTACGCCGGCAATAGCGGATCCGGTTTTGTACGCGTACATCTGCAGTATCTTCGGCATCAGTGCGTCTTTCAGCCGGGCTTCAAGCATGGCGGGGGTTGCATTTCTGGACCAGTAGATGTCGAGGCCCTGGCCGAAGTGTGCACGCACGAAATGCTGAATCATGACTTTGTGAAGGCGCAGCTTCTGTGCGGACGTCATGTGCTCGTGACCATCAATGAGCAGGGATGGCATGAAGTAGGCCGCGTTGCCTGCATTTATCGCCACATCCAGACCATAACGGAGGTGGACACTTTCGTCCCCGCGTCTTATGGCTGAGTTGTCCTCGATATCATCGATGATGAGCGCCCCTGTGTGAGTGAGCTCGGTGAAGACACACAGCATCGTTTCGTAGGGACCAACTGGTTTACCCATCGCCTCAAGCATCATCATGACGAAGGCCGGCCGCCAGCATTTCCCCTTTCTGAGGATCAGGTCCCAGATCGGCTTTGTAATTGTCTCATTGCAGGCTGCAATCTCGTGCTGCCACGTCGGCTGGCCGACATATCCGGCATACCGTTTTGCGTCCACGACCTTCGGGAAGAACTCCTCCAGCCGGCTGGTTACCCTGGCGGCAACTCTGTCGAGGTATGTCTGGAAATCGAATATGTATCCGTATCCGTGGAACTCGCCTCTTGCCCGGCCTGCGACAGTCTTGCCCATGATGGTTCCGCTGATCCGCCCGGCACCTTCCCACACCGACCGGCTCGGTCCGAATACAGCGATTTCCTGATTCTCTGCAACCGGCTCGAAAGTCAGATCAGCCTCCATCCGGGGAATCCGTATTTTCCAGGCCACCGGGTATTCGATCCGGGTTCCTTCGCTCTCCCACAGACGGAGAGGGTCGATTGAAACATCGTCTGTCTGCTTCGTGCCGGCCACATCGTTAGTCCACAGGATGGCGCGTTGTCCGACAGGTTTGCCGGACCGGGCGTCGCGGCGCACGCAAACCATCATGTCGCGGCCGTCATCCAGGTTGATGCCGAACCAGTCCCAGCCCAGGAGCTTGCCGCCGGTGTTCTTCATCAGATACCAGCTTGCATCTCCCCACTGGTGATCGAGCCAGGCCATGCCATTGACCGGCACCCCGTCGACCTTGCCCTCGAGGCAGAGGCGTGGATAGGTGAAATAGTTCATGCCTCCCCACACGCCGGATTCTTTGCCAATGCGATCCACGGTCCGCCTTGGACCCGAAGCCCGGAGTCGAAGGTTGAACTTGCGTCGCGTTCCAGGTGATACGAATGTCAGATTGAAGCAGTCGTCCTTCTGGCTGAGCAGGAGTTCTTTCCAGCTGATCTTCAAGGGCGACGAAGTCAAGCGTGCCGGGTCGTCGATCACTTCGACAGGCCATGGGGCTCCACGGGCGCCTGTCTCCTTCAGAAACGACGCAAGCAGGTCATGATCGATGTTGCACTCATCGATCTCATCAGCTTTCTTGGCGCTCCAGTAGTTGAGAAGCTGGCGGTCGATTCGCGAATACGCTTCCTGCCTGGAAGCGGACGGATCGAGGACAGACAGCAGTGCGGAGAATGCGTTCTTTGGTGCGCCCGGCTTGTTTGAAATATTGTGCCTGAAGAGACTGATCATGAAATGCTGTCGGGGGAGACCGGGTCCGGAGAGGTATCCCTGGACAAACCACCACTCGATTCTTGAGGCCTCATTGGCCGACTCATCTGCCACGGTAGATGTCTTGTACCGGGGCAGTGAGGCCTTTGGTTTGGCGCGGTGGTTCATATCGCTGTCAGAATTTGTAACTGGCGCCGATGCGAAGCGTGAAGTGATTCCATGAAGAGGTGACATCTCTTGACGTTAATGTGCCGATCTGACCCTGTGCTTGAGTGGTGTTCACCGTTGTCTTCGCATCGTAGCTGATGATGGCGTACCGCAGACCTGCAAACAGTTCAATATTCTCCGCGACAGCATAGTCTGCACCACAGTCCAGGTGATAGCCGAATTTTGTCCCTGTACGTTCCCACTCGAAACCCTGTTCAAAACCTTCCCTGAAGTTGGACATATAACATCCCACACCGCCGCCGACATTACCGGTTAGGGCGGTGCCCAGTGGACTGCGCCACAATCCAGTGACAGTGAAGGCGTTGACATCCAGTTCATCCGACCCTGTTATGCCGGTCTTGTCGAGAAAAGTGCCGCTATCAGTAAGCCGGTCGTATGCGAGTTCAATCTTCACCGGATACTCTGTCAGCTGGTATGCGCCCTGGACTCCATAGGTGATATTGCCCGACATGGTGTTGCCCAGGCAGGTATAGCCAATGGTGGGGCCGGCCTGCCACCCTGCCTTGAAGCCGGCATCGAGGTCGTCCGTCGGATTTGCCATCGCCGTAATGCTGATTAGCATACTGCCCGTGACTGCATACATAAACCTTTTCATGATCACCTCCCGCATAGATTACTCCATCGCTTCATTACGGCGCTAACAATAGAGCGTCTGAGCCCGCAAAGTCACGGCAAAACGCGAAGGCGGGAGACACTCCGGCCTGAGCGTCGTGGCGACTGATTCTTGATTGCTCATTAAGAGATGGCCTGCACCGAATTGCAGATGCGCCAGCCAAAATGCAGACCTCAAGACCTTGACTTCCATCAGATGCGGACGCATAAAACAGAGCTGACCGGAGTTGATCGGGCGCCGGACTTCAAAACACATGACTAGATCGGGGAGGGACCGTGATATGAAAGCAGGCAGATTAGGAAGGCTTATGCTGACAGGGCTTCTCATTGCTTCCGCAGCCGGGTGTCGGCTGCCAACGCCGGGCCAGACGACTTCGCATGCTGTCCGCCCGACGAAGATGGAGGCTGAGTCCAGGCGTATAGTATCGCAGTACAAGGCGGTCATGGACGCGCCCGGTCAGCCTGCACCGTCATCCCGCAACGTAATCGGCTGCCCGATACTTGGCAATGGCAGTCTGGGCGTTGTGATCGGCACAGCGCAGCAGGCGTGGCCCCTGCAGTTCTGGACCTGCAAGAGCAGTTTCTCCAAGCTTCGTCATGATCACCGCAAGGGCGGACCGAGGCCGTTCGGCGGCATAGATCTCAATATACCCGCGCTCAAGGGCAGCACGTGGCATACCGAGCAGGATGTCTATTCCGGGATCACCACGGGCAGGTTTGCGACCAACTCCCTTGCCCTCGGCATGCGAACTTACGTGGCAGCGACAGAGGATTTGCTGATCGTCGAACTCACCAATGACGGCAAGGAGCCGCTAACGGGCACGCTCGGAATGTGGGCATTGCCGGGCCGTGGAACGCGGGAGAAGATCTCGACGAACGATGCCGGCAATGTCGTCAGTGCTGTGAAAGAATACCTCTCAGGCGCGGAGGGCGGTGCACAGCCAGCCGAGATTCCCACCCTGGCGGCCAGCGCCGTACGGGTGATCGGGCAGAAAGGCCTAGCCATTGACATCAAGCCCGGAAAGACAGCCACCATCGCGCTGGCGCTGAAGAGCAACTACGACGAAAAGGATCCGTCGTCGGCAGTCCAGAAGCTGGTACTTGATCTGAACGCTGAGAAGATGAAGAATCTCGAGCAGAAGCACCGCGAGTGGTGGAAGAACTACTGGACAAGCTCGCTCATAGACATTGGTGATGCGGCGCTCGAGAAGGACTATTACCTGTATTACTATCAGGCCGGCAGCAGCCTCAGGGACAAGGTTTTCCCTCCCGGCCTCTTCGGGCTCTGGACCACACATGATGACCCTAACTGGTGCGGCGACTATCACCTGAACTTCGATTTCCAGTCACAATACTGGGCGCTTTACAAGGCCAACTATATCCGGCAGGCTGACTGCTTCCAACAGCCGGTACTCGATTTTATGGAACGGGGCCGCTACTACGCGACGAACTCGCAGAATTGCCGCGGAGTCTACTACCCCGTTGGCATCTGGGTAAAAGGTATGGAGAGCAGCCGCCAGCCGGGGCGGAAAATTCCAGCCATTGAGCTGGGCGGTGTGTTCATGGGGCAGAAGTGCAATGTGGGCTACTGCGTGATCAATATGGCCATGCACTGGTATCACACCTACGATGTGGACTATGCGAAGCAGGTCTACCCGTTCGTGGTCGAGGCGGCGGATTTCTGGGAGGACTATCTGCGCTTCGAGCCCGCCGGCTCCACGGCGCCAACCAACTTCAGCGTCCGCCCGCCGGTGGCGGAGATCAATGGCGTGCCGGTGGATAAGATCCCGGTGGACAAGCTGCCTCCCGGCCGCTACTCGATCTATAACAGCTCCATCCAGGAGTCGTCAGGTCCTGACTACAACAACCCGATGGACCTTGGCCTGGTACACTGCATATTCACGCTGGCCCTGGATATGAGCGAGGGACTCGGCGTTGATGCCGGGCGGCGCGATAAGTGGGCACACATCGCGAAGAACCTTGCCAGGTTTGCAACGTTCGAGAAGGACGGCAAGACGGTGTTCCGCTACAGCGAGAAGGGCACGGAGTGGATCGACGGCAACAGCGTGGGCCTTCACCACATTTACCCGGCGGGCGTGATCGGGCCGGATGACGACGCGAAGCTGATTGAGACAGCCCGCAACATGCTGGACGCCAAGGGGCGGGCGTGGTTCGGCGACAACGGTTTGAACAGTCACTATCCGGCAGCGGTGAGAATGGGCTATGATCCTGAGAAACTGCTCGAACGGCTTCGCGGCCAGGGCAGGATGACTAACGGGTTCCAGGGCTCGATTGAGAGCAGCACGCTGCCCAACACGATCAATGAGATGCTGTGCATGAGCCACCGGCAGGTGATCCGCGTATTCTGGTGCTGGCCGAAGAACAAGGACGCGCGGTTCTGGACCCTCCGGGCCGAAGGCGCGTTTCTGGTTTCGAGCGCGCTCAAGAGCGGGAAGGTGCAGTACGTCAGGATTGTTAGCGAAAAGGGCCGTGACTGCACTGTGTTGAACCCGTGGGCAGGGAAGTCGATCGATGTGTACCGTGACGGCAAAAAGGCGGAAACGGCAAAAGCGAGCGGCGACAGAACTGTGTTGAAGACGAAAGCCGGCGAGACGATTGTGCTGGTGCAGGAGGGGGACTCGCTGCCAAAAGAGGAGTAATCCTGAACAGCGAGTCGGGCATTTCCGGGTATCGGCACCGCAGTGCTTCAGTCAGCGGCGAAGAGTTTGAGACAGCAGAAAGGAATGTATCGCCATGATAACCAATCGAAGTCAAACAGCATCTTGCACGTTCATGACGTGTATCCTTGCCATTGCCTGCAATGCAGCCGATCTCGTCACAACCTCGCCTGTCACACAGGACCGTGACCGTGCTACATACAACTGGCAGAAACGGCACGAAGAGATTCTGTTACGCAACAGGCAAATCAAGCCTGACGTTGTCTTCTTTGGTGATTCCATCATCCATTTCTGGGGCGGTGAGCCAAGGGCTCCCATGGCGTGGGGCTCTGCAGCGTGGTCAAACTGCTTCGCCGGCATTTCCGTCGAGAATCTCGGCTTTGGATGGGACCGCACCGAGAATGTGTTGTGGCGCATCAGAAACGGAGAACTCGACGACATTAAACCGAAAGTCATCATCATCAAGATCGGCACGAACAACATCGGTCTCAATACACCGGAGGACATCGCAGCGGGGGTTGAAGCGATATGCCATGCGGCACATGAAAAACAGCCCGGGGCCAAGATTCTGCTGCTTGGAATTCTGCCGCGACGCGATGACAAGACAGGCCTCACAAAGACGGGACCGGTTAACAAGGTGCTCACCACCCGTTTCAGCGGCACGAATTACGTGACATTCCGCGACTTAGGTGCCCCGTTTCTAAACAGCGACGGTACGCCCGAGTCCTCGCTGTTCTCGGATGGCGTTCACATCAACGCCAATGGCTACAAACTTCTCGGCACGCAAATACGCGCCGAGCTTACCAAGTTGCTGAAGTAACGGTAATGATATCATAATCATTCTCTTCAAAGCGGGCGCAAGACAGAATTCTTCTGAGGCATCCTTCCGGCCCATCGAAGTCAATGTGGCTGATTGACTCAAGTGAAGCGCTAATAGATCAGTTTCTACAAAGGTGGCAGCCGCCGTCCCTGCCTGCTCCCGACCATCGGGAGGGCGGGCAGGCCTGGCGGCTGCGCCGCCGGCACAGCAAAGAAGCGTCCGGCCCTCCGTTAAGAGCGCCGATGGACGAGCGGCGCATCACTCAAGTGTGCATAAACTGGTTAAGTAATGCGCTCAAGTTCATTTCGGAAGGAGGCACCATTAATGCGCCCGTCGAGAAAGGGCGCATCTGCGATTAGGTGCAGTGTGTTTCGCCTTTGTCCCGACGCGCCGGGACTGAAACAAGAATTTGCTCACATACACAATCTATTACCGCGCGACAA